>NZ_JBOBDQ010000043.1:0-49823 GCF_050586565.1 Pseudomonas sp. WC1 | reverse complement strand
ACGCCAGCGGTGTTGTACAGGTAATAGGTATCGTTACCGGCACCACCGGCAAAGTTCTTGCTCGAACCTGTCGCCTGCATGATGAAAGTGTCGTTCTGGCTGCTGCCGATGACACTGTACATGCCGGTGAACGTATCACCCTCTGCATCACCACCCTGGCCGGTGCCGCCAGAACCATCTACCGTGATCTTCACCGCCTGCTCGGACAACGAATAGTCCATCGTGTCGTTCAAGCCGCCGTTGAACTTCTGTGCGCGAGCGTCGCTAATGAAGGTATCGGCGTAGTTCGAACCCTGGAACACCTCGATGCTTTCGAAGGTATCGCCGGCGGCGATGCCAGTGTGCACACCGGTCTTGAAGTTCAAGGTGATGCCAGCACCGGCGTCGGTATACGACACAGTGTCGTTGCCCGCGCCCCCGATGAAGCGGTCGGCACCGGCGCCACCGTAAAGCGTGTCGTTGCCGTCACCACCATTGATGATGTCGTCGCCGCCCTTGCCAAAAATCTGATCGTCCCCACTGGTACCAACCAGATTATCGGGGCCTTCGGTTCCCTGAATTACAGCCATGTCTACTCATTCCTTGCACTGGTTGAACAATCCTTGCCTGAAAACGCCAACACACTTGTCGACGCTCATCCTTCCCTGAATGCCCGTTGCGCATGGTCGCCTACTGGCTTGAGCAGATAGGACAGCACGGTGCGACGACCCGTCTGGATCATAGATTCCACCGGCATGCCCGGCACCAGCGTGAGGCCGTCGAGCTTGCGCTGCTCGGCCTTGTCGATATGAATGCCGGCCCGATAGAAACCCACACCGCTCTGCGGGTCGATTACCAGGTCGGCGGAAAGGCGCACCACTCGCCCGAGCACTTCGGGGGTGGTTGCACGGTTGAACGCACTGAAACGCAGCAAGGCATCCTGGCCGAGTACAACCTGGTCGATGTCCTGCGGGCTGATGCGCGCCTCCACCAGCAGTTCCTCATCCAGCGGCACGATTTGCATCAAGGTTTCGGCTGGCGAAATCACCCCACCTACCGTATGCACCGCTAATTGCTGAACGCGACCGGCACTGGGAGCCAGCACCTCGATGCGCTTGAGCTGGTCGGCGGCAGCGACTTCGCGCTCGACCCATTCGCCCTGCTGGGCCATGAGGTCGCGTAGCTCCTGCGAGACCTGCTCACGGAAACGCTGGTCAACCTGCAGCAGCTCCAGACGGGTTTCTGCGATACGTGCCCGGGCCTCGGCGATGGCTGCGACCAACTGGCCACGCTCCCCCTGCAGGCGAGCAATACCGCGTGCCAGGGCGTTGACCCGATCGAGGGTCATCAGGCCTTTCTTCTGCAAGGTCCTGACGGCCTGGTATTCCTCGTCGATCAGGCGAATCTCCTCGCCCTTGGTACGCTGCTGCAGGTCGTGGCCGGCGATGGTCTGGGTCAGTTGCTCGATGCGCTCGCGCAACTGCTGTTTCTGCCCATCGCGGGACTGGCGGCGGTCGGCGAACAATTGCCGCTCGCTGGCCAGCACCGCCTGCACCTGGGCCTCGCTTGAACGCACAAGCAGGCGTGGGGGGACGTCCACCTGCGCCAGGCCGTCACGTTCGGCCTCGAGCCGTGCCTGGCGCGCCAGGGCCTGGTCCAGGGCCTTGGCGACAATAGCGTGGCTAGCCTCCTGCAAGGTGGCATCCAGGCGCATCAGCACATCGCCGGCCTGCACCGACTGCCCTTCGCTGACCAGCAACTGCGCGACCACGCCGCCGGTGGGGTGCTGGACCTTCTTCACACTATCCTGCACCGCCACTGTCCCCGGCGCGATCACAGCGCTGGCCAACTCGCTGGCAGCCGACCACAGCAGCGCACCACCCAGCAACACCACCACGACCCCGAGACCAACCCTCAAGTGCCAACGCAGCGATCGCACCAGCTGCTGCTCATCATCGATGCGCATCATGCCTGCCCCCTCCCTTGGCCACTCGTGGATCGGCAATCGCCACCGGCCGTGCCAGTACCTTGTCACGCGGGCCGAACGCCGCCTGTGCGCCCTGCTCCAGCACCAACACCTGGTCCATCACCGCGAGTAGGCCGGAACGGTGGGCGATGGCCACCACCACTCCACCCCGCGCCTTCACACCTTCGATCGCCCGGGCCAGCGCACGCTCGCCTTCGGCATCGAGGTTGGCGTTGGGCTCATCGAGCACCACCAGGAACGGCTCGCCATACAAGGCCCGGGCCAGGCCGATGCGTTGCCGCTGTCCTGCCGACAGATTGACGCCACCCTCGCCGACTGGCGTGTCGTAGCCTTGCGGCAGTTGCAGGATCATTTCATGCACGCCGGCCTGGCGCGCTGCCGCGATAACCGCTGCCGAATCGGCCTGCGGGTCCAGGCGCGCGATGTTCTGGCCCACGCTGGCCTCGAACAGGTCGACGCTCTGCGGCAGATAGCCGGTCAATGCCGAGCGCTGCGCATCCGGCCAAAGTTCCAGCGCCGCACCATCCAGGCAGACCTGACCACGGATCGCCGGCCAGGCGCCCACCAACCCCCGGGCCAGCGACGACTTGCCCGAGGCACTGGGGCCGATCACCGCCAATGCGCTCCCGGCCGCCAGGCTGAAACCCACCCCCTGAACAACCAGACGTTGCGCACCCGGAGGCGCAATGCACAGGTCTGTCACCCGCAACTGGCTGCAGGCCTTGGGGAGCGAGGTCCTTTCAGGTTGCTCCGGAAAAATCTCCAGCACCGCCCGCAACTGCTGCCAAGCCAGCCGCGCGGACACCAGGCTGCGCCAAGTGCCGATGATCTGCTCGGCCGGGGCCAGGGTACGGGCAACGATGATCGAGGCTGCGACAATGGCGCCGCCGCTGAGATCCCCCTGGATCACCAGCCAGGCACCCACGCCCAGGGAGGCCGACTGCACCAACTGACGCAATGCCTTGGTGATGCCACCATAGAATCCGCCGACGTCGGCACTATGCCGTTGCAGGGTTGCATAGCGCCCCTGCAGGACTTGCCAGCGCGCTGCGGCACGATCGGTCATGCCCATCGCGACAAGCACCTCGGCCCCGACATGGGCTTGCTGCCCCAGGCGGTTGCGCTGGCTGGCAAGTGCCGCGCTGTCGCGCATGGCCTGGCGGGTACCCCGGTCGGTGAGCCAGGTAAGCAGCACCATCAGCGCAATCATGCTTAGCGCCAACCAGCCCAGGGACGGATGGATATAGAAACTGACCGCAAGGTACACCGGCATCCAGGGCAGGTCGAAGAACGCCATGAGCCCGGGGCCAGAAATAAAGGCACGGATCTGCTCAAGCTCCTGGGCGGGCTTGAGCGGATCCTGGTCGAGCACGATCTTCAGCGGAGCGCCCGCGATGACTTTGAAAACCTGGCAGGAAAGCGCGCCCTCCAGCGCCGCAGCGATCCGCGACATGACCCGCGAACGGATAATGTCGACCACGGCGAAAACCAGGTACGCACCTGCCACCAGCAACCCCAGCGCCACCAGGGTGGGCAGGCTACGGCTGGGGATGACCCGATCATAAACTTCGAGCATGAACAAGGGGCCGATCAACGCCAGCAGGTTGATCACGCCAGAGAACAGGGCCGCGCCGATCAGGCCTTTTTTCAAGGCCACGCCAAGCGCTGCCGGCAGCACGTTGGCACCAGTATCCTTACTGCTTTTCACGAGTTCCGATCCTTGGAAAATGACGCTTGCCACTCACTCGAACGAGTGAGATGGCGCGGATCATACCTGAAGAAAATCCGCCAATCGATGGCTTAAAGCCATCATTTTTTGCCCTAGGTCAAAGCGACCTGCAGGCAGCATTGTCAAAGGGTCCGGCAAAGCGTTTCCAGCCATCGCCCGGCGACCATTGCGAACACACCAAACGCCCGTCGGCCTGGCTTTCCCAACGCCACCAAGGGGCCATCGCGGCCTGTGCCTGGAGCAGGCAGAACGCCGCGACAGCAGCAGCCAGCAGCTTTTTCATGGGGACTCTCCTTGAAAACGACGAACCCCTTCTTGCAAAGGGGTTCGTTGACAAGCGATCAGCCAGCGACCATCAGGTCATCTGGATGATGGTCTGCATGATGGTGCTTTCGGTGGAGATGGTCTTGGCGTTGGCCTGGTAGTAGCTCTGGGCCTTGATCAGCTCGACCAGTTCCTGGGTCAGGTTGACGTTGGAGGCTTCCAGCGAGTTGGACTCGATCTCGCCCAGCGTACCGGTTTTCGGCGCGTCGATACCCGGAATGCCCGAGGAGAAGGTTTCCTTCCAGCGGGTGCCGCCCGTCTGCTGCAGGCCCTGCTCGTTGGCGAAGCTGGCGATTGCCACCTGGCCAATGGCGCGGGACTGCTGGTTGCTGAAGCTGGCAAACATCACGCCGGAGGAGTCGATCGACAGGCTCGACAGGATACCGGTGGCGTAGCCGTCCTGGGACTGCGACATACGAGCAGTTTCAGTGTTGTAGGACGTGGTGCTCTTCATCGAAAGCTGCATGCCGTCAGCATTACCCTGGGAACCATTGGGCGCCCAGTTGCCCGCCGCATCCTTGGCGGCAGGAATCCAGTTCTTCAGGGTGAAGGTGTTGTTGACCACGCTCCAATCGCCCGCCGGCACGCCAGGTACTGGAGGCGTGCTCCCATCGTTCTGGGCCGCCATGGACTTCACCGAACCATCGGGATTGAACGACATGGTGGCGGTCAACGGCTGGGTGCTGGACGGATCGAGCGGGTTTCGGCCCTGGACCAGGGTGTACATGGTCCATTCGTTCTGACCTGTCTTGCGGTAGAACTGCTCCATGACGTGCTCGTTACCCTGGCTGTCATAGACCTTGGTAGGGAACGATTTGGTGTAGGTGCTCTGATCGGTCGGGTTGAACGGCTTGTTCGGGATCATCGTGCCGGAACCATCATCGATTTCCAGCGGAATATCGGGGGCCGAGGAGTTCAGGTTGATGCCCTGCTCGATCAGCGTGGTGGCCTTCGGCGCCAGCGCCGAAGTGTCGATCCGCAGGTCGGTCAGCACACCCTTGACGATCTTGCCGTTCTCATCGGTGCTGTAACCGCGCAGGTTCAGGCCATCGGAGGTGACCACATAGCCATCCTTGTTGGTCTGGAACGCACCTGCCCGGGTGTAGGTCATCGAGCCGTTGTCGGACAGCACGAAGTAACCCTGCCCCTGGATACCCATGTCCAGGACGTTGCCGGTGTTATTGACATCACCCTGGCCAAACTGCTGGGAAACCGAGGCCAGGCGCACGCCGTTGCCGATCTGGTTCTTGCCCACGCCCAGGCGGTTGGAGCCTGCATAAACGTCGGCGAACTCGGCACGCGACGACTTGAAGCCGACGGTGTTGACGTTGGCAATGTTGTTGCCGGTAACGTCCAGTTGCTTGTTGGCTGCGTAAAGACCGCTAAGGCCGATATTGAAAGACATGCATTCACTCCTTCTGCCGATCTAGCGGCCTTAGATTCCAATAGATTGTACTTTCGAGACGCCGATCTTCTGGCCGCCTGCCACGGTGAGCATCATCTCGCTACCGCCCTGGAAGCTGACGCTGGTGATCTTGGCCGGCAGCAGGGTGTACATGGTCTGCGCCTTGCCATCGACCGTCGTGGTGGCGGTGAAGGTGTACTGGCCAGGGTCGACCTTCTCACCCTTCTCGTTGGTGCCGTCCCAGATGAAGTCGGCGGTGCCTTTGGCCTGCTCGCCCAGACTGATGGTCTTGACCACCTTGCCGTCCTTGTCCTTGATCTCGACCTTGCCGTCGGTGATGTTCTGCGGCACCACAACTTGACCGGTGAAGCTGGCGGTGGTGTCGACCATCGCCTTGTCGGTATCCAGGATCACCGAGCGCCCCACCAGCGTGGTGGCCTGCAGCGCCTGACTCGACGCTATGCCGCCAATGATATTGTTGACCGAGCCGTTCAGGGTCTGGATACCTTCCAGGCTGCTGAACTGGGCCAGCTGCGCAATGAATTCGCCGTTATCCTGCGGATCCAGCGGGTTCTGGTGCTGCATCTGGGTAACCAGCAGCTTGAGGAACGCATCCTTGCCCAGCGCGTTCTTGTCGACGGGCTCGGTGGTGGTTTTCTTGGTACCAGTGCTGACCCCGGACGCGTTGAGTACGTCGTTCAGGTTCACGCCATTGTTAGTGTTGGTCACTGCCATGGTCCGGATTCCTTATCACTGACCCAGGGTCAGTACTTTCTGCATCATGGTCTTGGCGGTATTCATCAGTTCGGCGTTGGTCTGGAACGCGCGGCTGGCAGAGATCATGTCAGCCATCTCCTCAACTACGTTGACGTTCGGGTAGTAGACATAGCCATCCTTGTTCGCCGCCGGGTGGCTTGGCTCGTAGCGGGCTTCGAGATTGCTCTGATCCTCGATGATGCCCTTGACCTCGACCCCCTGCCCGGCCTGGCCCTGATCTTCGAACAGCGATTGGCCGGCGCCGGCCTGGGCCTGCTGGAAGGTGGTGGCGAATACCGGGTGGCGCGCACGGTAGGTCTGGTCGATGCTCGACGACACGGTCTCGGCGTTGGCGATGTTCGACGCAACGGTGTTCAGACGCGTGTTCTGCGCGCTCATGCCGCTACCGGCAATATTGAAGACACTGGCAAGAGACATGGTCACTCTCCACGCAGGGCCGATACCAGCCCTTTGAATTTACTGTTGAGCAGGGTGAAGCTGGCCTGGAAGCCAACGGCGTTTTCCGCGTAGTTCGATTGTTCCAGGTGCGCGTCCACGGTGTTCTGATCGATCGACGGCTGCATCGGCGTGCGGTACTTCAGCGTATCGTCCATCATGGCCAGGCCTTCGGCCTCGATATGACGGCTGTCGGTACGCTCCAGGGCGATGCGTCCCTTCTGCTGCTTGTCGGACTCGGCAGCGAGCACGGACGAGAAGTCCATGTCACGCGCCTTGTAGTTGGGCGTGTCGGCGTTGGCGATGTTGTTGGCCAGCACTTCGGCACGCTGAGCGCGAAAGCCCAGTGCCTTTTCGTGAATGCCAAGCGCCTTGTCGAAGCTGATGCTCATGTCGGGGACCTTTGAAGGTGACCAGAGTTCGTTTGCTATGGCTTTAGCAAGCCCTGTGCCAACCATCTTGAACCCCATGAGTACGGGGTTTTTGCCTGTTTCATGCCGCGCCTTATGCCAGAAAAGCGGCAATGTGCTTCCGCCTTGAGCTACCCAGGCGGCAATCGGCAGGCGGTAAAAGCGGCAAACCAAAAAATTGACGTCAAAACAAACATGTCAATTGGCCACCAATCGGGTAGCATCCGCGTCCCGCGCGCCATCGCCATCCACGCCACCACGGACGCCAGCAACCGACCGGCGGTGCTGGCCGGCATCGACAACCAGAGACAGATCTTCGCCGGCGACCAAGGCGCGCAAGGCATCGTGCTGGATGGCGCGAGCATCTTCGACAGCCTGGGGCGCCACATCGACAACAGTGGCAGGATCGTAGCGGCCGACACTGCCATCCGCATTGGCAACACCACCCATGATGGCCCTGGCGTGCCGCCCTGGCAGAAGGCCAACGGCGACCTGAACATCTTCAACAGCGGCGAGATCTGGGCAACGTCGCCATCAATGCCACCGGCAGCAATCACCCTGTCGAGTTGATCATGCGCAAAGGCAGCATGATCCCAGGCGACCTCCTTGGCCTGGCCAACATCGAAGTCGAAGGTGACAGCGCCTACGGGGTTGCCTATGGCGGGCGCGGCAGCAACAGCATCCGCCCGGCGAACAACGGCTGGCTCGACGTCGGCGACCGCAGCGAGCCGCCGACCACATTCAGCCTGCAGAGCCTCCACGCCACCCTCGACGGCAACCTGCGGGTAGCCGACAACTCGGCACTGGGCATGTGGCTGGCAGCCAGCACCGACCCGTTCACCGCTGTGCTCAAGGTCAGCGGTATCGCCGAATTCGGCCAGAACGCACGAAAAAGGCCGGCATCTCGCGATACCGGCCTTTTTGTCGAGCCTCATTTGGCCTGGTAGATGATCCCCGGGCTGCACTGCACCATCTGGTAGTGGTCCGGCAGCCCGTTGAGCGCCTCGGACGCCCCGAGGAACAGGTACCCCCCGGGCTTGAGCGTGGCGTGAATACGCATGAGGATGTCCTTCTTGACCTGGGCCGAGAAGTAGATCAGCACGTTGCGGCAGAACACGATGTCGAACTTGCCCAGCGGCGCATAGCTGTCGAGCAGGTTGTAGGAACGGAACTCGACGCGACTGCGGATCGGCGGCTTGATCGCCCAGCGCCCCGGCCCCTTGGTGTCGAAGTAGCGCTGCAGGCGCTCCTGCGACAGGCCACGGGCAATAGCCAGGCTGTCGTACTCACCGGTCTTGCAGTTGTTGAGCATGGCACCGGACAGGTCGGTGGCAACGATCTGCGCGCCCATCTTCAACTGACCCAGGTTGGTCCGCTCGAACTCGTCGATGGCCATCGACAGCGAGTACGGCTCCTGCCCCGATGAACAGGCCGCCGACCAGATCCGCAGGCGCTGGCCCGGGTTGTTCTTGATGAACTCCGGAATCACCTTGTTCTTGAGCACCTCGAACGGGTAGGTATCGCGAAACCACAGCGTTTCGTTGGTGGTCATGGCATCGACCACCTGCTCGCGCAAGCCACCGCGTGGCTGGGTCTGGATGCGCTGCACCAGCTCGCCCAGCGACTTGATGCCCTGTTGCTCCATCAGCTTGTTGAGACGGCTGGAGACCAGGTACTGCTTATTCTCGCCCAGCAGGATGCCACAGGCTTTCTCCAGGAATACCCGGAACTGTTCGAAATCCAAATTACCCGTAGACAATGCTGCCGCCTCTTCTTAAATCGCTAGCGCCGGGGGCGAACCCCGGCCGTTTCAATGACTCGCCTTGATCCGATCGACCACGCGCTGGGCGAGGTCATCCGGCCTGAACTTGGCCAGGAAGTCATCGGCACCGACCTTCTTGACCATCGCCTGGTTGAATACCCCGGACAACGAAGTATGCAGGCAGATGTGCAGTTTTTGCATGCGCGGATCGCTGCGGATCTCCGCCGTGAGGGTATAGCCGTCCATTTCCGGCATTTCAATATCCGAGATCATCATGAGGAACTCCTCCTCCGGACGCTTGCCCTCTTCCACCAGCTTGCGCAGGTAATCCAGGGCCTGGCGACCATCGTTGAGCGCCACCACCTCGACCCCCACGGTCTGCAGGCATCGACTCACCTGCTTGCGCGCCACCGACGAATCATCGACGGTCAATACCCGCAGCATCACCGCCTTGTCCTGTACCTCGGCATCGATCACACCTTCCGATACCGACTCGGAAGATGGCGCCACCTCGGCCAGCACCTTCTCCACATCGATGATCTCGACCATGCGGTTGTCGACGCGGGTCACGGCAGTCAGGTAGTGATCGCGCCCAGTACCCTTGGGTGGCGGATGGATCTCTTCCCAGTTCATGTTGACGATGCGCTCGACCGAGTGCACCAGGAAGCCCTGGGTCTTGGTGTTGTACTCGGTGATGATGACGAAACTCTTGCGTGTTTCTTCCTTCAGCCCTGGCAGACCGGTCGCCATCGACAGGTCGAGGATCGGGATCGTCGCCCCGCGTATGTTGGCCACGCCGCGCACCACCGGATGGGATTTGGGCAGCAGCGTCAGGTCGGGGCACTGCAGCACTTCCCGGACCTTGAAAACATTGATGCCGTAGAGCTGGTCGCCATTGAGGCGAAACAACAGCAGCTCCAGGCGATTCTGCCCCACCAGCTGTGTACGCTGGTTGACCGAATCCATCACTCCAGCCATGCCGGACTCCTTCAACGATTACCCTGTGCACCAAGTCGGCACGGGCTTTGCTTTTTTGAGCGTCATGCATACGAAAACGACATTTTTCCGACGACTGACGCGCCTGCTGACTGGCCCCCTGGCTGTGCTGTGCCTGGTAGCACCCGGCGCGCGTACGCTGGCGGACTCTTTTACCTTGCCTGAACAGCTTATCGGTGTCACTCAAGGCTTTCTTGAATTCACCGTCGAAGATTATCTGGCAACCACCCAGACTCAGGGCCGCTACGAGATCGAAGTCAACAAGCTTGACCCGCGCCTGCGCATGCCGCTTTGCAGCCAACAGTTGGATGCCTCACTGGAAGGCTCGACCCCGCTGGGCCGGGTAACAGTGAGGGTGCGTTGCGACGGTGCCGCGCCCTGGACCGTATTCGTCCCCGCCCAGGTGCGCCTGCTGCGCGATGTCGTGGTAATGACCCGGCCACTGAAACGCGAAAGCATCATTGATGAAAGCGATGTGGCCCTGCGCGAGCGCGATGTAGGCACCCTGGGCCCCGGCTACCTGACCCTGCTGGAGCAGGCCGTGGGCATGAAACTGCTGCGCCCCACGGTACTTGACCAGGTTTTGACCCAACAGCACCTGGAACAGGCCGAAGTGGTGCGCAAAGGTGACCACGTAGTGATCATCGCCCGCAGTGGCAACCTGAGTGTGCGCATGCCGGGCGAAGCCCTCGACAAGGGCGGGATGCAAGCGCAGATCCGCGTGCGCAACCTCAATTCCAAACGGGTGATCAAGGCCCGGGTAACCGGTGCCGGGCAAGTCGAGGTCGCCATGTAACCTACCCTGCGTCAGGATTTCGACAGAGGGGTGGCGGTGTGCAACCTCGGCCCCTAAACTCTGTCAGAAATCGGGATACGCAAGCCAGCTTCAGGCCGTGTTGCATTCGTGCCTAAAGTTTTTTTCGGTTTGGTCGAAAACAAGGCATGCGTCCTAATTCCCAGGGGTTTTGATCATGGTCATCGACTTCAGTCGTTTGAATAACTCTCCGTCCGTCACGGGCGGCGTTCGCGGCAACACCGCGTCCGGCAACGCCGCTAAAGCCGGCGAGGCCAACGAAGCGCCCAAGCACACCGGTGCCAGCGGAGAAACAGTACATCTGAGCCCAGAGGCCCAGCAATTGCAGAAGATCAGCGACAAGCTGCGCGATCAGCCCACCGTCAACAGTGCCCGTGTGGCCGAGTTGAAACAGGCCATCGCAGACGGCAGCTACAAGGTCGATGCCGACCGGGTCGCTAGCAAACTGCTTGATTTCGAAGCTCAGCGCTAACCACCAGGCGCGCTGACTTCAAGGACGCACCACGCCAAGAGTTAGCCATGCACGACATCACTCTGCTGCAACTGATCGAAGACGACTTAGCACCGACGCAGGAACTGCTCGACCTTCTACAAAAGGAGGCAGTGGCCCTGCACGGTCGGGATATGGCCAAGCTGGAGCAGATCCTTGCCCGCAAGCAATCCCTGATCGTCCTGCTTGAGCAGCAGGGGCTGCGGCGCAACAACCTGCTCACTGGGCTAGGCCTCAGCGCCGACCGTGCAGGCGTGAAAGCCGTCGCCGAGCTGTCGCCCAATGGCGAGATCATCATGCAGCAGCTCGATGTGCTGACCCAACTGATGGACAACTGCCAGCAGGTCAACGAGACCAATGGGCGGATCATCCAGGCGCAGCAACACGCCACGACCAATCAGATCAGAATCCTCATGGGCGGCGACTCCCCGTCGCTCTATGACAGCCGTGGCGCCACATCGCCCATGGACAAGCCCCGGGCAATCAGCCAGGTTTGATTATTTGTTTCAAGGCACGGAACATACTGGCAAAATGCCGTAACTTGCGTGTGCCGTTTTGCCTGGAGATTGATAACCCGTGTTCAATGAATCCGATGCTCCCCAGCCCCCAAAGGTGCTGACCACCCCTTTGGAGATCGCGGCCAACTTGCGCCAGCTGCTGGATAGCCACGACCCACTGATCATCAGCTTCCATGAGCGCAGCCAGCGGTTCCAGAGCTATGTGGTGCATGTCGACCGGGAAAGCGGTGTCCTGGCACTGGATGAGATGATCCCTCGCGACGGCGAGAAGTACATCGAGAGCGGCGAACCCTTCCGCGTCGAAGGCTTCCACGACGGCGTGCGCATCGCCTGGGAAAGCAACATACCGCTGACCATCACCGAGATCGACGGCCACCGCTGCTACCGTGGCCCGCTGCCCGAGGAAGTGACCTATCACCAACGCCGCAATGCCTTCCGCGCCGCGCTGAAGCTGTCGCAACTGGTCGACGTGACCCTCGACGGCACCCACCTCAAGGGCAATGGCGCGTTGCGCGGCAAACTGCTGGATATCTCGGCCACCGGCTGCAAACTGCGCTTCGACGGCAACGTCGAGGACCGCCTGCAACTAGGCCAGGTCTATGAGCGCTTCAAGGCCGGCACCCCACTGGGGTTGACCGACACCCTGGTCGAACTGCGCCACCTGCACTTCGAAGAGCGCATCAACACCACCTTCGCCGGGGTGCGCTTCCACAACCTCAACGGCCAGGCCCAGCGCAAGATCGAGAGCTTCGTCTATCAGTTGCAGCGTGAAGCGCGGCGGTTCGACAAGGACGACTATTGATCGTCGCCAGCCCATGAAAAACGCCACCCCTCGGGTGGCGTTTTCATTGGTGCCCGGGCAGGCCGCCTAGGACATCGATTTGCCCACCTCGCCTTGCGCCTGCGCACCGGCATCCTCCTCGGTATCTTCCGCCGCCACCGGCGCCTGCATCACATCCTGCACCGTCTGCTCATCCACCCGCGGGTCGAGGGCCGCCGACAAGGGCGAGCCCGCCGCTGGCATCGCCACGTGCCCCAGCGGCGCATCCTGGACCTGGTGCAGCCCAGTGACTGCCTTGGGCCGAATGCGCCACACCAGCACCAACGCGAAGAACACGAAGAAGGCGTAGAGCATCTGCGCGCCCAGCAGCTTCATCAGCACCCCGGCCG
The DNA here is from genome assembly GCF_050586565.1 of Pseudomonas sp. WC1. Classification (NCBI taxonomy): domain Bacteria; kingdom Pseudomonadati; phylum Pseudomonadota; class Gammaproteobacteria; order Pseudomonadales; family Pseudomonadaceae; genus Pseudomonas; species Pseudomonas sp. WC1. The sequence goes on along the minus strand of NZ_JBOBDQ010000043.1, from coordinate 37,027 downwards.
CCAACGGTCCGATACAGGCGCCCACACCATAAGTGACCAGCAGCATCGCGGTCAGCGAGACCCGCCGCTCACTCTCCACGTGGTCATTGGAGAACGCCACCGCCAAGGGATACAGGCAGAACTGCAACAGCGAAATGACAAAGCCCATGGCGAACAGCAGCTCGAGCGGAACCCCCGGCAGGATCGCCAGCGGCGCGGCGGCCAGGGCCAGGCCGATGGCCACGCTGCGGATCAGCACGGCGCGATCATAGCGATCGGAAAGCCAGCCCAGCGGCCACTGCACCAGCAGCCCGGCAAAGATGCAGCAGCCCATGAACAGGCCGATCTGCTCGGTGCTCAGACCCTGGCTGGACGCATACAGCGGCGCCAGGCCATAGAAGGAGCCGACGATCAGGCCCGAACCAAGCACAGTGGACAGCGATTGCGGCACGCGCTTGATGAAGAACTTCGGCTCCATCGGCGCCGGGCGCAACGGTGCGGGGTGGATGCGCCGGGTCATCGCCACCGGCACCAGGCACAAGGCAAAACACATCGCCACCAGCATCAGCAGTTCCGGCCCCAGTTGCGGGTGCACCACCAGGATCAACTGACCGAGCACCAGCCCCAGGTAGGAGGCAATCATGTAGCCGCTGAACACCGCGCCACGGTGCTTGGCGTCGGCCTGTTCGTTGAGCCAGCTCTCGATAACCATGTACTGGCACATCATGCCCAGGCCGACGATCATACGCAGCCCGACCCAGGCCGGCAGCCAGTTGGTCAGCCCATGCCCGAGCACCGCGGCGCCGACAATGCCGGCACAAGTGGCATAGGCACGGATATGCCCGACCCGGCCGATCAAGCGGTGCCCTACCTTGCCCCCCACCGCCAGGCCGAAGTAGTTGGCCGCCATCAGCGCACCGATCCACAGGCTGTCGACATGATCGGCGGCCAGGCGCAAGGCCAGGTAGGTACTCAGCAGGCCCGAGCCGATCAGCATCATCAAGGCGGCGAAGTACAGCGACTGAAACGGCTTCCAGATATTTCGCATACGTCCCGTCAAGCTCCTTGACCAGGTGGCGTTGGGTTGCAGGCAAGCATAAAAGCAAATCCATCTTGGCACAGGCCCCCAGGCAGCAAAAAGAGCCATGGGGGCGCATCCAGTAGCGGTCGTGTCGCGCTCAGGCCTGCGCGGCCAGCACGCGACGCTCCCAGGGGGTGATTTCATCGAAGAAATCGCTCAGCTCCAGGGTCTTGGTGGCGATGTAGCCTTCGATGAACTCCTTGCCGAACAGTTCCCGCGCCAGGTCGCTGCGCTTGAGCCGCTCAAGCGCAGCATGCAGGGTGCAAGGCAGGCTGAGGTGTTCCGGCACCTCGAACTCGCCCTGGATGGCCGGCGTCGGCGCGATCTGCCGCTCAATGCCGTGCAGGCCAGCGGCAAGGCTCGCGGCAATGGCCAGGTAGGGGTTGGCATCGGCGCCCGGCAGGCGGTTTTCCACCCGCCGCGCCACAGGCGAGCTGGCCGGAATGCGCAGGCCCGCGGCACGGTTGTCCTCGGACCAGCAGGCATTGTTCGGTGACGCATAGGGGTGGCACAGGCGCTGGTAGGAATTGACGTTCGGCGCGAACAGCGCGGTGAAGTCGGCCAGGCAGGCCTGCAGGCCACCGATGAAATGGTGGAAGGTGTCGGTCGCCCTGCCCTGCTCGTCGCTGAACACGTTGCGCCCACTGCCGACCTCCACCAGGCTCTGGTGAATGTGCATCGAACTGCCGGGTGTGTGTGCCAGTGGCTTGGCCATGCACACCACGGTCAGGCCATGCTTGAGCGCGACCTCCTTGAGCAGGTGCTTGAACAGGAAGGTCTGGTCGGCCAGCAGCAAAGGATCGCCGTGCAGCAGGTTGATCTCGAACTGGCTGACACCCATCTCGTGCATGAAGGTGTCGCGTGGCAGGCCCAGCGCCGCCATGCAGCGGTATACCTCGTTGAAGAACGGGCGCAGACCGTTGTTGGAGCTGACACTGAAGGCCGAGTGGCCCATTTCCCGGCGTCCGTCCTTGCCCAGCGGCGGCTGGAACGGCTGGGCCGGATCGGCGTTGGCGGCAAAGACAAAGAATTCCAGCTCCGTCGCCACCACCGGGGCCAGCCCGCGCTGCGCATATCGGGCGATCACCGCCTTGAGCTGGCCACGGCTGGACAACCCTGAAGGGCTACCATCGAGTTCCACCGCATCGCAGATCGTCAACGCCCGAGGTTCGTCGCTCCAGGGCAGGCGATGGATCTGCGAGGGTTCGGCCACCAGCGCGAGGTCGCCATCGTCGCTGCCATAGTATTTTGCCGCCGGGTAACCGCCCATGATGCACTGCAGCAGCACGCCACGGGCCATCTGCAGGCGGCGCCCCTCGAGGAAGCCCTCGGCGGTCATCACCTTGCCGCGGGGCACGCCGTTGAGGTCGGGGGTGACGCACTCGATTTCATCGATGCCCTCCAGGAGCACTGCCTGGTTGCGCGGGCCTTCGGTCGTCATGACGCTGTCCTTCTTGTTGTGTTCGCATGCCGGGAATGGCGACGCACACAACATAGGCCGGGGGTGTTTAAAATATCAAGCACCCCAGGCACCGCGCCCGGATCATTGCTCGCGCAACGTCATGCCATTGGCCGGCAGCGGCAACGCGGTCTTGTAGCGCACCTGCTTCAAGGCAAAGCTGGAGCGAATGTTCGCCACCCCGGGCAAGCGTGTCAGGTAATCGAGAAAGCGCTCCAGTGCCTGGATGCTTGGCAGCAGGACCCGCAGCAGGTAGTCGGGGTCGCCGGTCATCAGGTAACACTCCATCACCTCAGGACGCTCGGCAATTTCTTCCTCGAAGCGGTGCAGCGACTGCTCTACCTGCTTTTCCAGGCTGACATGGATGAACACATTCACATCCAGCCCCAGCGCCTCGGGTGACAACAACGTCACCTGCTGGCGAATCACCCCCAGCTCCTCCATGGCCTTGACCCGGTTGAAGCACGGCGTGGGCGACAGGTTGACCGAACGCGCTAGCTCCGCGTTGGTGATGCGGGCGTTTTCCTGCAGGCTGTTGAGGATGCCGATATCCGTTCGATCCAGTTTACGCATGAGAGAAATTGACCTGGTTTTTGTGTTTGTACGGAATGTTTATCTGCGCCACGGGAGAAAGGCAACGAACTTGAGAGAAAAATTCTCCTGCCGTCCCCCTATGATGTAAAAAGACGCTGACCTGCCAGTCACGAGCCGGCAGTCAGCGGCGGCCGCTTCAAAGCTCACAAAAACAACATTCGAGCGAGCGTAAAAAGCATGAACGAGTACGCCCCCCTGCGTCTGCATGTGCCCGAGCCTACAGGCCGGCCAGGCTGCCAGACCGATTTCTCCTACCTGCGCCTGAACGACGCGGGTCAAGTCCGTAAACCCCCTATCGATGTGGAAGCCGCCGACACTGCGGACCTTTCCTACAGCCTCGTGCGCGTGCTCAACGAGCATGGCGACGCCGTTGGCCCGTGGGCCGAGGGCATCGAGCCGCAGGTGCTGCGCCAGGGCATGCACGCCATGCTCAAGACGCGCATCTTCGACAGCCGCATGGTGGTTGCCCAGCGTCAGAAGAAGATGTCCTTCTACATGCAGAGCCTGGGCGAGGAAGCCATCGGCAGCGGCCAGGCCCTGGCCCTGAACCGCACCGACATGTGCTTTCCCACCTATCGCCAGCAGAGCATCCTGATGGCCCGCGATGTGTCGCTGGTCGACATGATCTGCCAGCTGCTGTCCAACACCCGTGACCCGCTCAAAGGCCGCCAGTTGCCGATCATGTATTCGGTGCGCGAGGCCGGCTTCTTCACCATCAGCGGCAACCTGGCCACCCAGTTCGTCCAGGCGGTCGGCTGGGCCATGGCCTCGGCGATCAAGGGCGATACCAAGATCGCCTCGGCATGGATCGGTGACGGCGCCACCGCCGAGTCCGACTTCCACACCGCGCTGACCTTCGCCCACGTCTACCGCGCCCCGGTAATCCTCAACGTGGTCAACAACCAGTGGGCGATCTCGACCTTCCAGGCCATCGCCGGTGGCGAGTCGACCACTTTCGCCGGCCGTGGCGTGGGTTGCGGCATCGCTTCGCTGCGAGTGGACGGCAACGACTTCATCGCCGTCTACGCCGCCTCGCGCTGGGCCGCCGAGCGCGCCCGCCGCGGGCTGGGCCCGACGCTGATCGAGTGGGTCACCTACCGCGCCGGCCCGCACTCGACTTCGGACGACCCGTCCAAGTACCGCCCGGCCGACGACTGGAGCCACTTCCCGCTGGGCGACCCGATCGCCCGCCTCAAGCAGCACCTGATCAAGCTTGGCCACTGGTCCGAGGAAGAGCACCAGGCTGTCACCGCCGAGCTCGAGGCCGAGGTGATCAAGGCGCAGAAGGACGCCGAGCAGTTCGGCACCCTGAGCAACGGCCATATCCCCAGTGCCGCGTCGATGTTCGAGGATGTGTACAAGGAAATGCCCGACCACTTGCGCCGTCAGCGCCAGGAACTGGGGGTCTGAGATGAACGATCACAACAACAGCATCCATCTGGAAAACGCCATGTCCACCACCACCATGACCATGATCCAGGCCCTGCGCTCGGCCATGGATGTCATGCTCGAGCGCGATGACAACGTGGTGGTCTATGGCCAGGACGTTGGCTACTTCGGCGGCGTGTTCCGCTGCACTGAGGGCCTGCAGAGCAAGTACGGCAAGTCCCGCGTGTTCGACGCACCGATCTCCGAAAGCGGTATCGTCGGCACCGCCGTGGGCATGGGCGCCTATGGCCTGCGCCCGGTGGTCGAGATCCAGTTCGCCGATTACTTCTACCCCGCCTCCGACCAGATCGTCTCGGAGATGGCCCGCCTGCGCTATCGCTCGGCCGGTGAGTTCATCTCCCCGCTGACCCTGCGCATGCCTTGCGGTGGCGGCATCTACGGCGGCCAGACCCACAGCCAGAGCCCCGAGGCGATGTTCACCCAGGTCTGCGGCCTGCGCACCGTCATGCCATCGAACCCCTACGACGCCAAGGGCCTGCTCATCGCCTCGATCGAATGCGACGATCCGGTGATCTTCCTTGAGCCCAAGCGCCTGTACAACGGCCCGTTCGACGGCCACCACGACCGTCCGGTGACGCCGTGGTCCAAACACCCGCACAGCGCCGTGCCGGATGGCTACTACAGCGTGCCGCTGGACAAGGCGGTGATTACCCGCCCAGGCAACGACGTCACCGTGCTGACCTATGGCACCACCGTATATGTGTCGCAAGTGGCCGCCGAAGAGAGCGGCGTCGACGCCGAGGTCATCGACCTGCGCAGCCTGTGGCCACTGGACCTGGAGACCATCGTCGAGTCGGTGAAGAAAACCGGCCGCTGCGTGGTCGTGCACGAAGCCACCCGCACCTGCGGCTTCGGCGCGGAGCTGGTATCGCTGGTTCAGGAGCACTGCTTCCATCACCTCGAAGCGCCGATCGAGCGCGTCACCGGCTGGGATACCCCCTACCCCCACGCACAGGAATGGGCCTACTTCCCCGGCCCTTCGCGGGTAGGCGCGGCACTGAAACGGGTCATGGAGGTCTGAATGGGCACGCACGTCATCAAGATGCCGGACATTGGCGAAGGCATCGCGCAAGTCGAGTTGGTGGAATGGTTCGTCAAGGTCGGCGATGTGATCGCCGAAGATCAAGTGGTGGCCGATGTCATGACCGACAAGGCCACCGTGGAAATCCCTTCGCCAGTCAGCGGCAAGGTGCTGGCCCTGGGCGGCCAGCCCGGTGAGGTGATGGCGGTCGGCAGCGAGCTGATCCGCATCGAGGTCGAAGGCAGCGGCAACCATGTCGACACGCCCCAGGCCAAGCCGGCCGAGCCGGCCGAGCCGGCACCGGCAGCGGTACAGGCCGCGGCCCGCCCCGAGCCACGCGTCGAGTCCCAGCCGCAGGTTGCCGCAACCCACGCAACCGCGCCCATCGTGCCGCGCGAGGCCCACGACAAGCCACTGGCTTCCCCGGCGGTGCGCAAGCGCGCCCTGGATGCCGGTATCGAGCTGCGCTACGTGCACGGTAGCGGCCCGGCCGGGCGCATCCTGCATGAAGACCTCGACGCCTTCATCAGCAAGCCGCAGAGCAGCACTGGCCAGGCGCCAGGGGGCTATGGCAAGCGTACCGACAGCGAGCAGGTACCGGTGATCGGCCTGCGCCGCAAGATCGCCCAGCGCATGCAGGACGCCAAGCGTCGCGTCGCCCACTTCAGCTACGTCGAGGAAATCGACGTCACCGCCCTCGAGGCCCTGCGCCAGCAGCTCAACGCCAAGCATGGCGACAGCCGCGGCAAGCTGACCCTGCTGCCGTTCCTGGTGCGCGCCATGGTCGTCGCCCTGCGCGACTTCCCGCAGATCAATGCCACCTACGACGACGAAGCCCAGGTCATCACCCGCCACGGCGCGGTGCACGTCGGCATCGCCACCCAGGGTGACAACGGCCTGATGGTGCCCGTGCTGCGCCACGCCGAAGCCGGCAGCCTGTGGAGCAACGCCAGCGAGATCGCTCGTGTCGCTCACGCGGCGCGCAACAACAAGGCCAGCCGTGAAGAGCTGTCCGGCTCGACCATCACCCTGACCAGCCTCGGCGCCCTTGGCGGCATCGTCAGCACACCGGTGGTCAACACCCCGGAAGTCGCGATCATCGGCGTCAACCGCATGGTCGAACGGCCGGTGGTGATCGACGGCCAGATCGTCGTGCGCAAGATGATGAACCTGTCCAGCTCGTTCGACCACCGCGTGGTCGATGGCATGGATGCCGCACTGTTCATCCAGGCCGTGCGCGGCCTGCTGGAACAGCCCGCCTGCCTGTTCGTGGAGTGATCATGCAAGAGCTCATCAACACCACCCTGCTGATCATCGGTGGCGGCCCCGGCGGCTATGTGGCTGCCATCCGCGCCGGGCAACTGGGCATCCCCACCGTGCTGGTCGAAGGCCAGGCCCTGGGCGGCACCTGCCTGAACATCGGCTGCATTCCGTCCAAGGCGCTGATCCATGTGGCCGAGCAGTTCCACCAGGCCAGCCGCTACACCGAACCCTCACCGCTGGGCATCAGCGTGTCCTCGCCACGCCTGGACATCAGCCGCAGCGTCGAGTGGAAGGACGGTATCGTCGACCGCCTCACCAGCGGCGTCGCCGCGCTGCTGAAAAAGCACGGTGTGAAGGTGATCCATGGCTGGGCGAGGATCCTCGACGGCAAGAGCATCGAAGTCGACGGCCAGCGCATCCAGTGCGAACACCTGCTGCTGGCCACCGGCTCCAGCAGTGTCGAACTGCCGATGCTGCCGATTGGCGGGCCGATCATTTCCTCCACCGAGGCCCTGGCGCCCAAGGCCATGCCCGAGCACCTGGTGGTGGTCGGCGGCGGCTACATCGGCCTGGAGCTGGGCATCGCCTACCGCAAGCTCGGCGCCAAGGTCAGCGTGGTGGAAGCCCGCGACCGCATCCTGCCGACCTACGACGCGGAGCTCACCGCGCCGGTGGCTGACTCGATCAAGAAACTCGGCATCGCGCTGTACCTGGGCCACAGTGTCGAAGGCTATGCCGACGTTTGCCTGCTGGCCAGCGACGGCCAAGGTGGCCAGCTGCGCCTGGAGGCTGACCAGGTGCTGGTGGCCGTGGGTCGCCGCCCACGCACCAAAGGCTTCGGCCTGGAAAGCCTGGACTTGAAGATGAACGGCGCTGCCATCGCCATTGACGAGCGCTGCCAGACCAGCATGCGCAACGTCTGGGCCATCGGCGACGTGGCCGGCGAGCCGATGCTCGCGCACCGGGCCATGGCACAGGGTGAGATGGTCGCCGAGATCATCGCCGGCAAGACGCGGCGCTTCGAGCCGACCGCAATCGCCGCGGTGTGCTTCACCGACCCGGAAGTGGTGGTGGTCGGCAAGACCCCGGAGCAGGCCGGCCAGCAAGGTGTGGATTGCATCGTCGCGCAGTTCCCCTTCGCCGCCAACGGCCGGGCCATGAGCCTGGAGTCGAAGAGCGGTTTCGTGCGCGTGGTGGCTCGCCGCGACAACCATCTGATCCTCGGCTGGCAAGCCGTGGGCGTGGCGGTTTCCGAACTGTCCAGCGCCTTCGCCCAGTCCCTGGAGATGGGCGCGCGCCTGGAAGACATCGCCGGGACCATTCATGCCCACCCGACGCTGGGCGAGGCGGTGCAGGAAGCGGCGCTGCGCGCGCTGGGGCACGCACTGCACATCTGATTGAAGACACTGAAGCGGCAATAGCCGATTTTGCCCGCTGCGCCCCAGGCGCCGCGGGTCCTTTTTTTTTACCATCACTCGGCAATGGTGTTTTTGCCTTGCGCCTTGGCCCGATACAGCGCCTGGTCCGCCCGCGCCAGCAACCCGCCGGCATCGTCCCCCTCGCGCCACTGCACCACGCCATAGCTCATGGTCAGCCAGCACGTGCCGATAGGCTCGATCGCCGCCATTGCCACGCGGATCGACGAGGCCACTGCACAGGCTTGCTGCAGCGACGTGTGCGGCAACACCACGGCAAACTCATCACCTCCCCAACGTGCCAGCAGCCCCCGACCGCCCAGACACTGACGGATACGCTCGGTGACCTCGATCAGCGCCGCGTCGCCACGGGCATGACCGTGCAGGTCGTTGATCGGCTTGAAGTCGTCCAGGTCCATGGCGATCAATGCCAGTGGCTCACGGAAGCGCCGTGCGCGCTCGCACTCCTGCTGTAGCGTTTTCTCCAGGCGATAGCGATTGGCGGTGCGGGTCAACGCATCCCGCTCGGCCAGTTCGCGGTTCTCATCCAGTTGCCGCTGCAACTGCTGGTTGACCCAGGACAGCTCGCAGGTACGCTCGGCCACCTGGCTCTCCAGCGATAGGTTGCGCTGTTCAAGCTCCTCCACCAGGCGCTTGCGTGCGTCGATATTGCGATGAGCCCCGAGCATGCGCGCCACCGAGCCATCGGCGTTGCGGGCGATGATATGGCCGCTGTCCTCGACCCACAGGTAACTGCCATCGTGGCAACGGCACCGGTACTCGATGCGGTAGTGCTCGTTGCGCTGGGTGATGTAGGCCTCGAAATGCGCCATCACCCGCGGATAGTCCTGCGGGTGTATCACGCTTTCCCAGGTCAGCACGGAGTTGTCCAGCGAGTGGCTGGCGTAACCCAGCATCGCGTACCAGGCTGAGTTGCGGTAGACGTAGCCACTGTTGGCATCCCAGTCCCAGATGCCGTCGCTGATCAGCTCGAACAAGGTGTGCAATTGCTGCTCGGTGAAGCCGGCCGGTATCGGCTTTGCTGCCTGACTCATGGACACTCTCCCTGCTGCCCAGCAACTGCGCCCCGTAACCGGTGCTGCCGACACTCGCTATTTTTTTGCCGCTAGCGGCAATACCGTTCCTCTGCCGGGCAAGCATATTCCGAGCGAGAGGTCGCCGGAATAGCCCTTACGGCCTATTTTGCCGCTCCACCATCGCTGGCACAGCTTTTGCCACTTTAGTCGCCTCTCTAACAGTCGTTCACGGAGGAAACATGCTTATCACAGCGAACGGCCTGGGGTGGCAGACCGTGCAGCAACAGCAACGCAGCGTTCTCGAACAGCCTGCAGCACAGTTGCCCGCGCTCCAGCCGCTGATGGCCAGCGCGAAAACCTCGGCGCAGCAGAACAATCAGGGCAGCACCTCGCAGCAGCACGCCGAAGACAATCGCAAGGAGGCCTTCGCCAAGCTGATGGTCATGCTGCAAAATCCGGACGCGGCCAAGCGTGAACAGGCCAGCGTGGGCAAACAGGAAGGATCCAGCGCCCTCCAGGAGTTTCGCGATTACATGGCCAAGTCGCCGGCAGAGAAGATCAAGGAAAAGATGTTTCAGGAGCTGGGCTTGAGTCCGGAGGAGTACGACGCGTTGCCGCCCGAGCAGAAAATGAGGGTCGACCAGCTGATCGCCCAACGCTTGCAGGACGAGGTCGAGCGCAAAACCCAGGCCAGGCTCGAACAGCAGGCGCAGCGAGAACAGGCCACCACTCAGCCGCAAAGCGTCCTGAACTCGACAAATGACGATGATACCGAGCGACGCTACACCGCCAAGCTTTGAGCCGGGCTTTGTCCCCGGTTCAGTAGAAGCGTTTCGGATCCCCTGACTCGAGCAGGCTGGCCAACTGGGTCAGGGCGAAGCGCAACTCCTCCCGGCTGGTCGGCGACATCAGTACGACCCGCACGCCACGCGGATCGCCCGTGCGCTCCACCTGGAACTGGCTGGCGCTCATGACCGCCACGCCATTGGCTCTCGCCAGCATCGCGAACTCATCGCTGCGCCATGGCTCGGGCAAGTTGAGCCAAAGGTGGTAGCTGTGCGGCTGGCTTTGCAACGACGCATCGGTGAAGACTTCACAGGCGATGACTTGGCGTGCCGCAGCCTCGGCGCGGTGCATGCGGATCAGCTGGCTGTCCAGTCCTTCGCCGATCACATGGCTGGCCAGTTGCGCGGTCAACGGCGAAGGCATCCACACCGTGCTGCGTACCATGGCAGTCAGCCGCGACAGCAGTTTCGGCGGGCTGTACAGGTAGCCGATGCGCAACGCCGGCATGACGGACTTGGACAGGCTGGTGAGGTAGATCGAACGCTCCGGTGCAAAAGTCGCCAGCGGCCGGGCCTGTGGATCGGTGGCGAGGAAGCCGTAGATGTCGTCGTCCAGCAACAGGAAGTCGAACTCCTCCGCCAGCGCCGCGATCTGGGCGCGGCGCTCGTTGGACATGATTGCCGTGGTCGGGTTCTGACAGGTTGCCACACACACCAGCATGGCTGGCCGCTCGCGCTGGCAGATCTCGCGCAACGCCTCGGGGATGATGCCCTGCTCGTCCATCGGCACACCACGCAGGCGGCGGCCCAGGCCGTGAGCCACGGAGATGATACCCGGGTAGCACAGCGACTCGCACAGCACCAGATCGCCCGCCGCGGTCAAGGCGCTGATCGCCACCATCAGCCCGTGCTGGGCGCCGCTGGTGATGACCACCTGCTGCCACTGCGCACCCGGCAGCCACTGCCGTAACCATTGCGCGCCCGCCTCGCGATGCGCCGGATGGCCGCCGTCGGGGGCGTAGTCCAGCACCTGCTCCAGCCGCGCGGTATTGGCCAGTTCGGTCAGCGCGTTGCGCAACCAGTACTGCAGGGTTTCGCCGTAGGGCTTGATGATCGACAGGTCGAGCACTTCGCTGCGGGCAACGGGCGCTGCGGCGGAGGTCGCGCGGGTAACGGCAGGGGCCTCGCCCGTGTCGGCGATCCGGTCAAGAACGTAGGTGCCGCGGCCCACCTCACCCTGGGTCAGGCCGCGACGTGACGCCTCGGTGTAGGCGCGGCTGATGGTGCCTGGCGTAACGTCCAGTGCCTGCGCCAGTTCGCGTAGCGTCGGCAAGCGCTCGCCACGTCGCAGGGCGCCACTGGCGATATCGTGCGCCAGCGCATCGGCGATGGACAGGTAGACAGGCTGATTGCTTTCGCTGATCCGTGGAACCCACATGAGACGGCTACCGGGCTTAAATGATTGAAATTTGAACACACAGACCGACTTGAGTCGATCCTCCGAGCGATTCAAGTTGTGAACAGCAGCCGCGTGAGAGCAGCCCCTCTTGAATTCAGGTCACGTTACCGTATAGATTCAATTTGAATCGAATCAATCGAATCAATCAACTCATCTGGACTCACCATGGATAATCTCAGAAAGGATTTTTCCCTCTCCGCCCTGGTCGCCGGCCTGATCGCCGTGATCATCTCCTACGCCGGCCCCTTGATCATCGTGTTCCAGGCCGCCGACCAAGCCGGCCTGGGCAACGAAGCGACCGCATCGTGGATCTGGGCCATTTCCATCGGCAGCGGCCTGACCGGCCTGCTGCTGAGCTGGAAACTGCGGGTACCGGTGATCACCGCCTGGTCCACGCCCGGCGCGGCGCTGCTGGTATCGATGCTGCCGAGCGTGTCACTGGCTCAAGCGGTGGGCGCCTATATCGTCGCCTCGCTGCTGATCGCGGTGATCGCCCTGAGCGGCGCCTTCGACAAGTTGATGAATCGCCTACCAAAGGCCATCGCCGCGGCGATGCTGGCCGGCATCCTGTTCCGCTTCGGCGCCGAGCTGTTCAGCTCGATCCGCCTGCAGCCCGTGCTGGTGCTGTCGATGCTGGCGAGTTACCTGCTGTTCAAGCGCCTGTCACCGCGCTACGCGATTCTTTCGGTGCTGATCGTCGGCTGCGGCCTCGCCGCCGGCCTGGGGCAGTTGGACACCCAGGCGCTGGTGCTGGAAATGACCGTCCCCACCTGGACCAGCCCGCAGTGGAGCTGGCAGGCCATTGTCAATATCGGCCTGCCCTTGGCGCTGGTGTCGCTCACCGGCCAGTCGGTGCCCGGTATCGCCGTGCTGCGCACCTCCGGCTACCAGGTACCGGCACGCCCGATCGTCTCGGTCACCGCCCTGGGTTCGCTGCTGCTGGCGCCATTCGGCTGCCACGGCGTCAACCTGGCGGCGATCACAGCGGCCATCTGCACCGGTCGCGAAGCCCACGAGAACCCGGACAAGCGCTATATCGCCGGCATGGCCTGCGGTGCCTTCTATCTGCTGATGGGCAGCTTCGGCGCCACCTTGGCCTCGGTGTTCGCCGCCCTGCCGAAGGAACTGATAGCCGCCCTCGCCGGCCTGGCACTATTCGGCGCGATCGCCAACGGCCTGGTGGGCGCCATGAGTGACGAAAAACAACGGGAACCGGCGCTGATCACCTTCCTGGTCACCGCCTCTGGGATGAGCTTGCTCGGCCTTGGCGCCGCATTCTGGGGGCTGATCTTCGGGCTGGCTGCACACCTCGCCCTGAGCCACAGACAAACGGCTCGACAGCCCCGGGAAGGCATCCAGGCAAGGTAAACGAAGGAGAATTGGAAAGAGATGGCGTCCCAGGCAGGATTTGAACCTGCAACCTTCCCCTTAGGAGGGGGATGCTCTATCCAATTGAGCTACTGAGACACAGAGGCCGACAACAGACGCTGCGCGGCGGGGACGGCGAGCATGTTAACCAGCATGTGCGCATTTGTCATGTATCAATCGGGCATTATGCACGTCGGCCTTTTTCCCTGCGTGTCAGCGATCACGCCTTCGGCGCGCAACAGCGCGATCAAGGCTTCCACCGCACCGGCCAACGGCCCGGAATTGTCCACGACATGCACACCGGGATCGTAGGCCTGCAGTCGGAAATTGCGGGCCAGGCGTTGCTCGATCTGCTCGGTGCTTTCTCTTCCGCGGGCCAGCAAGCGCTGGCGCAGCACCTGCGGGGAAACAACCAGCCCGACAGCTACGAGATCAGGGTAGCGCTGCCGGGCGATCGGCAGGTACGCACGCGAGCCGTTGACCAGTACCGAGCGCCCCGCAGCGAGCCATGTATCCAGTTGCGCAGGGATGCCATAGCGCAGGCCATTGGCCTGCCAGTCCAACGCAAAGGCCCCCGCTTCGCGCATTGCCTCGAAACGTTCGGCGCTCACGCCATGCGCGGCTTCACCCTTGGCCTCGGCCGAACGCGTGATGACCCGCCGAGCGATTTCGACCCCCTGGGTGAACAATCGCTCACGGGCCGCCTCGAGCAGGGAATCTTTTCCTGAACCAGACGGTCCCATGAGGAATATCAGGCGCCCCCTTGAGGCCGCCCCACCGCTTGCGTCATATTGCATAGCCACTATGCTCAATATATGGGAAACCAGCGCATTTGATGATTTTCCCTGACCCTTTGCTGTCTTTTACCAGATTTTGACGGCATTTGTCTGACACCTGTGCAATTCGATGAATGTGAAACTTTTCAAACCAGTGCTCATTTCTGATAATTGGTACTGGCAAAAAGCCTTTATCGAGATCACTATTTGTCACAGAATTGACGCCAAGGAAACGGCGATCATGAGGCAAGATGAAGAACCAAAATCACATCACGGTTGAACATTTTGTCGTCGCCGCGGTCGTACTTCCACCGTGCGGCCAATTTGAGAACCGCTCCCCTGAACCAGAACAACCGGTCAATTTATATGCGCCCAATGAAACAGGCTATCTACTCCAGCCGCACCGCTGACAAGTTTGTCGTCCGCCTGCCAGACGGGATGCGTGAGCGCATTGCCGAGGTAGCGCGCAACCATCACCGCAGCATGAACTCCGAGATCATCGCCCGCCTGGAGCAGAGCCTTATCCAGGAAGGTGCTCTGGGTGACGAGCTGAGCATGCGCCTGGACAGCCCAGAGCTCAGCCTTCACGAACGCGAACTGCTGCAACGCTTCCGCCAGCTGTCCCACCGCCAGCAGAATGCACTGGTCGCCCTCATCGCCCACGATGTGGAAATGGCCGCCGACGCGTCCTGATCCTGCCAAGCGCACACAAAAAAGCCAGCGTAAGCTGGCTTTCTTGTTTCTGGCGTCCCGTCGGCCTACATCAGGAACAACGTTGCCAGGCCGAGGAAGATGAAGAAACCACCGCTGTCGGTCACGGCAGTGATCATCACGCTCGAGCCCATTGCCGGATCTCGACCCAGGCGCGTCAGCGTCATCGGGATCAATACACCCATCAGCGCCGCCAGCAGCAGGTTCAAGGTCATCGCGGCGGTCATGACCAGCCCCAGCGACCAGCTGCCATACAGCCAGAACGCCACCACCCCGATCACACCGCCCCAGACCAGGCCATTGATCAACGATACCGCCAGCTCCTTGCGCATCAGGCGGCTGGTGTTGCCTGGTGACACCTGGTCCAGCGCCATGGCGCGAACGATCATGGTGATGGTCTGGTTGCCGGAGTTACCGCCGATACCGGCAACGATCGGCATCAATGCCGCCAGGGCCACCAGCTTCTCGATGGAGCCTTCGAACAGGCCGATCACCCGCGACGCGACAAACGCGGTGATCAGGTTGATGGCCAGCCACGCCCAACGGTTGCGCAGCGAGCGCCAGACCGAGGCGAAGATGTCTTCCTCTTCGCGCAGACCGGCCATGTTGAGCACTTCGCTCTCACTTTCCTCACGGATCAGATCGACCATTTCATCGATGGTCAGGCGACCGATCAAGCGCTCTTTCTTGTCCACCACCGGAGCGGATACCAAGTCGTATCGCTCAAAGGCCTGAGCCGCGTCGTAGGCATCTTCCTCGGGATGAAAGGTCACCGGGTCATTGGCCATGACCTCTGCGACTTTCTTGTCCGGGTCGTTGACCAACAACCGCTTGATGGGCAGCACGCCCTTGAGAATACCGTCGTAATCGACCACGAACAGTTTGTCGGTGTGCCCTGGCAGCTCTTTGAGCCGGCGCAGGTAGCGCAATACCACTTCGAGGCTGACATCTTCGCGAATGGTGACCATCTCGAAGTCCATCAATGCACCGACCTGCTCCTCGTCGTAGCTCAGGGCCGAGCGCACACGCTCGCGCTGCTGGGCATCGAGACTCTCCATGAGTTCATGGACGACGTCGCGGGGCAATTCCGGAGCCAGGTCGGCGAGTTCGTCGGCGTCCATCTCCTTGGCGGCCGCCAGCAACTCGTGATCGTCCATGTCGGCGATCAGGGTCTGACGCACGGCATCGGAGACTTCAAGCAGGATGTCGCCGTCACGGTCGGAGCGCACCAGCTGCCAGACCGTCAGGCGATCGTCCAGCGGCAGGGCTTCGAGGATGTAGGCGATGTCGGCGGGGTGCAGGTCGTCGAGCTTGCGCTGCAGCTCGACCAGGTTCTGGCGGTGGACCAGGTTTTCCACCAGGTCATGGTGATGACCTTCCTGACGGTGCGTCAGGTCCTCGACCACCCGCTGGCGCTGCAACAGTTCGATCACCTGGGCCAGGCGATCCTGCAGGCTGTCTTGGGTTTTCTTTACTTCGATTTCGGTCATAGGCGAACTCCACTCCCAGCAGCGGAGCACGCCGGGAGAATCAATCGGTCAGATCTGTCTGTATGAAGCGTGTTAGCGAGTAACTACTGGGTAAGTCCATGGTGGTATTCCACAAGCCCCGGCGGGGCTGACGGGCGCAATCATACACTGTGCAAGCTGTCGGATCGCTTAAATTTTTGGCTAGAACAATCGTTTGCGCGCTAAAGCTGTGACAACGCTCGAAGCCATCAGTGCGACGGTTGGTCTGGCGTTAAAAGCACATTCGTTTTGTGTCGACTCGATCTTCAGCTGCAGACCCTTGCAAGGAAGGCCTACAGCAGTAGCTTAGATGGACATCTGCGACAATTCAGCGCATATGGAAAAACAAAAAGCCCGCTCAAATGAGCGGGCTTCTTGATGTATGGCGGACTCAGCAGGATTCGAACCTGCGACCGCTCGGTTCGTAGCCGAGTACTCTATCCAGCTGAGCTATGAGTCCGTGGTGGTAGTTTTAGGCCAGGTTACCACTGGCTTGTTGAAGCGTCTTTGCAAGCAGAGCCACTTCAAAAAGTGGCGGACTCAGCAGGATTCGAACCTGCGACCGCTCGGTTCGTAGCCGAGTACTCTATCCAGCTGAGCTATGAGTCCGTGGTTGGTAGTTTTAGGCCAGGTTACCACTGGCTTGTTGAAGTGCCTTTGCAAACAAAACCACTTCAAAAGTGGCGGACTCAGCAGGATTCGAACCTGCGACCGCTCGGTTCGTAGCCGAGTACTCTATCCAGCTGAGCTATGAGTCCGTGGGGTAGTTTTAGACCAGGTTACCACTGGTTGATTGAAGCAGCCTTGCAGGCAAAGCCACTTCAAAAGTGGCGGACTCAGGAGGATTCGAACCTCCGACCGCTCGGTTCGTAGCCGAGTACTCTATCCAGCTGAGCTATGAGTCCGTGTCTTGCTGTGCCATTCGGATCGCTTGAAGCGCTCCAGGCAAATAATGGCGGTGAAGGGGGGATTCGAACCCCCGATACCCTTATGAGGTATACTCCCTTAGCAGGGGAGCGCCTTCGGCCACTCGGCCACCTCACCGCAACACGAGGCGAATATTAAACACACCCTTCCTCGTTTGCAACCCTTTTTTTGAAAAAAACTTCAAAAGAATTAAAGGCTTGGCTCCTCGTCCTTCTCTTTCTTGATCCGCAGGTAGATTTCCTCGCGGTGAACGGCCACTTCTTTCGGCGCGCTCACGCCGATACGCACCTGGTTGCCTTTGACACCCAGGACCGTCACGGTGATCTCACCGTCACCAATGATCAGGCTCTCGGCGCACCGACGAGTCAGAATCAGCATAGTTTTCTCCTCACATGAATCTTCAGGGACAACAGTCTTTGATAAGCAGGGCCTGGCCGGGGACAACGGCGCAGACCCGAATCGACCACCACAGGCGCCTGGACAGGGACACCAGCAGCGGCCAGAAACGCGAAGGGCGCGGCAAGCCGCGCCCCTCCAGGCAGCGTCTTACTCACCCTGTCGGGCGGGAGCATCAAGCTCGAACGCGGTATGCAGCGCGCGTACAGCCAGCTCCAGGTACTTCTCTTCGATCACCACCGAGACCTTGATCTCGGAGGTGGAGATCATCTGGATGTTGATGCTCTCCTTGGCCAGGGCTTCGAACATGCGGCTGGCGACACCCGCGTGGGAGCGCATGCCGACGCCGACGATGGACACCTTGGCGATCTTGGTGTCGCCGATCACTTCACGCGCGCCGATTTCGCGGGCGGTGTTCTCCAGCACGCTCAGCGCCTTCTCGTACTCGTTGCGGTGCACGGTGAAGGTGAAGTCAGTGGTGTTATCGTGCGAGACGTTCTGCACGATCATATCGACTTCGATGTTCGCGGCGCTGATCGGGCCGAGGATCTTGAAGGCAACGCCTGGGGTGTCCGGGACGCCACGAATGGTCAGCTTGGCCTCATCACGGTTGAAGGCGATACCGGAAATGATCGGCTGTTCCATGGATTCCTCTTCATCGATGGTAATGAGGGTACCCGGACCCTCCTTGAAGCTGTGCAGCACGCGCAGCGGGACGTTGTACTTGCCGGCGAACTCCACCGAGCGGATCTGCAGCACCTTGGAGCCGAGGCTGGCCATTTCCAGCATCTCCTCGAAGGTGATCTTCTCCAGGCGCTGGGCCTGGGGCACGACACGCGGGTCGGTGGTGTAGACGCCGTCGACATCGGTATAGATCTGGCACTCGTCGGCCTTCAGGGCCGCCGCCAGGGCCACGCCGGTGGTGTCGGAACCGCCACGACCGAGGGTGGTGATGTTGCCGTGCTCATCGACACCCTGGAAGCCGGCGACCACCACGACACGGCCGGCCTTGAGGTCGGCGCGGATCTTCTGGTCGTCGATCTGCAGGATGCGCGCCTTGTTGTGGGCGCTGTCGGTGAGGATGCGCACCTGGTTGCCGGTGTAGGACACCGCCGGCACGCCGCGCTTCATCAGGGCCATGGACAACAGGGCGATGGTGACCTGCTCGCCGGTCGAGACGATCACGTCCAGCTCGCGGGGTTCGGGCTTGTCGGTGATCTGCTTCGCCAGGTCGATCAGGCGATTGGTTTCCCCGCTCATCGCCGACAGCACGACCACCAGGTCGGTGCCTTGCTCGCGGAATTTCTTGACCTTGTCGGCAACCTGCTCGATCCGCTCGATGGAACCGACAGAGGTACCGCCAAATTTCTGTACGATCAACGCCATTTCAAAGGTGCCTCAGCCCTAAAGGGCCCCAAAAAACAATCCAACATGAAACGGCCGGCGAATAGACCGCCGGCCGCCTCATCTCAAAGTCCCTGCTCGGCGAACGGCACTGCCAGGGCCAGGGCCTTGTCCAGCGCGGCGACGTCGACGCCACCACCCTGGGCCATGTCAGGGCGACCACCGCCCTTGCCTCCGACCGCCGCAGCGGCTTGTTTCATCAGATCGCCAGCCTTGAGTTGGCTGGAGAGGTCCTTGGTCACGCCAGCCACCAGCACGACCTTGCCCTCATGCTCACTGCCCAGCAGGATCACTGCATGGCCGAGCTTGTTCTTCAGCTGATCGACGAGCGCCAGCAGGGCCTTGCCATCCTGCCCATCCAGGCGGGCGGCGAGGACCTTGGCACCCTTGACCTCAACGGCCGCGTTGGAGAGATCGTCCCCGGCGGCGCTGGCGGCCTTGGCCTGCAGCTGCTCGAGCTGCTTTTCCAGCTGGCGGTTGCGCTCGAGCACAGCCGACAGCTTGTCGATCAGGTTGTCGCGGTTGCCCTTGACCAGCTGCGCGGCTTCCTTGACCTGCTCTTCGGCAGCGTTCAGGTAGGCCAGCGCCGCGGCGCCGGTGACCGCTTCGATACGGCGCACGCCAGAGGCCACGCCGCCTTCGCTGACAATCTTGAACAGACTGATATCGCCAGTGCGCTTGGCATGGATGCCGCCGCACAGCTCGACGGAGAAATCACCGCCCATGCTCAGCACGCGCACGGTGTCGCCATATTTCTCACCGAACAGCGCCATGGCGCCCTTGGCCTTGGCAGTTTCGATATCGGTCAGCTCGGTCTCGACCGGGGTGTTCCTGCGCACTTCGCGGTTGACGATGTCTTCCAGGGCCTTGATCTGCTCTGGCTTGACCGCCTCGAAGTGGCTGAAGTCGAAACGCAGGCGCTGGCTGTCGACCAGCGAGCCCTTCTGCTGCACGTGATCGCCCAGCACCTGGCGCAACGCTTCGTGCAACAGGTGAGTGGCCGAGTGGTTCAGCGAGGTGGCGTGCTGCACCTCGGCATCGACCTTGGCCTCGACCGGCGAGCCGATGACCAAAGCACCGCTGGCGACCACGCCGTGGTGCAGGAAAGCACCACCGGTCTTGGTGGTATCGCGCACGTCGAAGCGCGCGGCGCCGGCCTGCAGGTAGCCGCTGTCGCCGACCTGGCCACCGGACTCGGCATAGAACGGCGTGCGGTCGAGCACGACCACACCCTCCTCGCCTTCGCCCAACTGGTCGACCGACTGGCCATCCTTGTACAGGGCGACGATCTTGCCCTGCCCTTCGGTGGTGTCGTAGCCGAGGAAGTCGGTGGCGGTGTCGACCTTGACCAGGCTGTTGTAGTCCATGCCGAAGGCGCTGGCGGAACGGGCACGCTCGCGCTGGGCTTCCATTTCACGCTCGAAGCCGGCTTCGTCGATGGTCAGCTCGCGCTCGCGGGCGATGTCGGCGGTGAGGTCCATGGGGAAGCCGTAGGTGTCGTACAGCTTGAACACCACGTCGCCCGGGACGACCTTGCCCTGCAGTTGGGCCAGGTCCTGCTCGAGGATACGCAGGCCCTGCTCGAGGGTCTTGGCGAACTGCTCTTCCTCGGTCTTGAGCACGCGCTCGATGTGTGCCTGCTGGCTCTTCAGCTCAGCGAAGGCTTCGCCCATCTCGGCGACCAGGGCGGCGACGATCTTGTGGAAGAAGCTGCCCTTGGCGCCTAGCTTGTTGCCGTGGCGGCAGGCGCGGCGAATGATGCGGCGCAGCACGTAGCCACGGCCTTCGTTGGACGGCAACACACCGTCGGCAATCAGGAAGCCGCAGGAGCGGATATGGTCGGCGACCACCTTCAGCGACGGTTGGTCGTCGTTGCTGCAGCCGATGGCTTCGGCGGCGGCGGCCAGCAGGCTCTGGAACAGGTCGATCTCGTAGTTCGAGTGCACATGCTGCATCACCGCACTGATGCGCTCCAGGCCCATGCCAGTATCTACCGACGGGGCGGGCAGCGGGTGCAGCACACCATCGGCGGTGCGGTTGAACTGCATGAAGACGTTGTTCCAGATCTCGATGTAGCGATCGCCGTCTTCTTCCGGCGAGCCGGGTGGGCCGCCCCAGATATCAGCGCCGTGGTCGTAGAAGATCTCGGTGCACGGGCCGCACGGGCCGGTATCGCCCATGGTCCAGAAATTGTCGGAAGCGTATGGGGCGCCCTTGTTGTCGCCGATGCGCACCATGCGCTCGGCGGGGACGCCGACTTCCTTGGTCCAGATGTCGTAGGCTTCGTCGTCGCTGGCGTAGACGGTGACCCACAGCTTTTCCTTGGGCAGGTTCAGCCACTTGTCCGAGGTCAGGAAGGTCCAGGCGAAGGTGATGGCATCGCGCTTGAAATAGTCGCCGAAGCTGAAGTTGCCCAGCATCTCGAAGAACGTATGGTGGCGGGCGGTGTAGCCGACGTTTTCCAGGTCGTTGTGCTTGCCACCGGCGCGCACGCACTTCTGGCTGCTCACGGCGCGGGTGTAGGCGCGCTTTTCCTGGCCGAGGAAGCAGTCCTTGAACTGGTTCATGCCGGCGTTGGTGAACAGCAGGGTCGGGTCATTGCCCGGGATCAGGGAGCTGGAGGCAACGCGAGTATGTCCCTGCTCTTCGAAGAAGCGGAGGAAGGCTTCACGGATTTCTGCGCTTTTCATAGGTTCTTCCACGGAAACGGCGGCCACACGTCGAATCGACGAAACGACGGCAAAGGGCCGCATTATATCGGTCCTGCAGTCTCGGTGCAGTGTGTTTATGCGATAGAAACCGTCGATTGGACGGCTTGCAGGGCTAAAGCAATTGAAAACGGCATGACCGCGATGCTATCGCCAGCGTTTCGCTACTGGCAAGCCAATTACGGTCCCGGGACAGGGAAAATTAACAGGTTGGTGAATTAAAAGAATTTCATCACCGAAGGGATCCAAAATCGCAGGCGCGGGCTTGCCCCGCGCCTAAGGGAATCAGGCCAGGCGTTGCCCCGAATCCGGGACGATCAGAATGCCGGCGCGCAGCCCGTTCTTCACCTTGGGGTTGGGGAAGATGATTCGTGCGCCCTCCTCCTCCACCACCCAACGCGTCTCGGCTAGATCCTCGGCCAGCAGATCGCCCTTTTTCAGCTCGGCGAAGTTCTCGATGTCCGCCGGCAGGTGCAGGCGGAAACTGTCGCTGTGCTTGATGATCTCGCGGGCGACACTGAACAGCTTGAGGCCATCCAGGGACTGCTCGGTTACCGGTTCGGTATCTTCGATGAGCTGGATCAGACGCGCTTCGAGCCTGTCGAGATTGACCTCCTCGTTCTGCCCGAACGGCCGTGCCTTGCCGAGCTCCAGGGTAAAGGCTTCGGCATCGAGCTGCTCATAGGTGAAGGCGCTGAAGGTGATCGACGACTTGCTCTGCAGCAGTACCGCCTGCATGCCGGCCGCTGCCAGACGCGCCAGCTCTCGACGAGAGTGCAGGCGCCCCTCCTTGTAGGGGTACAGCGCGAACTGCTCGATCTTGGACCCACGAATGGCGGTATGCAGGTCGTAGTGCAGGCGGGTGCGTTCGGGCTTGCTGAAGAACACCCGGGCGAACTGCTCCAGCTCCGCGGCGCGCAGCGCCTCGAAGCCACTGGAGAGTTCATGCCGGCCATTGAACAGACGGTTGATGTCCTGTTCGATGAAACGCTCACCCTTGCGGATCGCCGCCGGATTGCCGAACAGGAACAGCACTCGTGCACGTGGCTTGATCTTGCCGTTGGCCACGCCGTGCAGCAGCCTTTCGAGCAACTCGATCGGCGCTGTCTCGTTGCCATGGATACCGGCCGACAGCAGCAGGTCGAGCCCGCAATCCTCACCTTCGGGCGGGCGCACTTCCAGCGCACCCTCCCCCAGCCAGCGCAAACGCACGCCCCGGGTGGTCACTTGGGTCTTCTCGGCCGGTTCGTGATCGGTCAGGGTCAGCTCAAGCAGTTTGCCAAGGGCGAGCATAGGCGCTTCCTTAGTGGTGGTGGCCGCAGTCCGGGCCATGGACGTGGTCGTCGTCACCGGCGACATCGGCCGGTTCCATTTCCAGTTGCAGGCTGACCAGGTTGGTGGCCATCGGGCGCAGCAGCAGGTTGGCGTACTCGGTGTCGTCTTCCTCGACATCGACGCCGATCAGCAGTTGGCCGCGGCCGTCCTGCTGGATCCACACTTCCTTGCCTTGCCAGACCACGGCAAAACGGGTGCACGAGGTTTCCAGCTGGGTGCCGTCTTCATCTTCCAGGATCAGGCGCAGGGCGTCGGACATTGCAATTTCTCTCTTCAAGGTTGGCGTTGGAACGGATAGACCGAACCCAGCTTGAGGAGCTGAGTCAGTTCATCCAGTGCCGTGCGGCATTCCACCAGCAACTGCGGGTCGGCCAGGTCGGTCTCGCCGAGGCGATCGCGGTAGTGCTTGTCGACCCATTGCACCAGGGTGTCGTACAGCGGGGCGGTCATGATAACGCCTTGGTTGACCGCTGCCAGTTCGTTTTCCTTCAACGCCACGCGCAAGCGCAGGCAAGCCGGGCCACCGCCGTTCTGCATGCTCTGCTTGAGGTCGAACACCTTGACCTCCGTCACCGGGCCGCCCTGGCTGGTCAGTTGCCCCAGATACGCCCAGACGCGCTCGTTGTTGCGGCACTCTTCCGGCACCACCAACAGCATCGAGCCGTCTTCGCGGCTGAGCAACTGACTGTTGAACAGATAGGAACGCACCGCGTCCTCCACCGTCACCGCCGCGCGCGGCACGCAGATACCCTGGAAGCGGCCACCCTTGCTGGCCAGTTTAGCCTGCAGTTGGCCAAGCACCGCATCGGTCTCGAGGAAGGCGTCCTCGTGGTAGAACAGCACCTCGCCGTTGCCTACCGAGATCACGTCGTTGTGGAACACGCCCTGGTCGATCACTGCCGGGTTCTGTTGAGCGTAGACCACGCCGTCAGCGCTCAACCCATGCAGGCGGGCGACAGCCTGGGAAGCCTCCAGAGTCTGGCGCGCCGGGTACTTCTGCGGCGCTGGGTAGCGGCTGTCGAAGGCGCTACGGCCGTAGACGAAGAACTCGACACCCGCTTCGCCATAGGCACGGCAGAAACGCGTATGGTTCGCTGCGCCTTCGTCACCGAACTGCGCCACGGCCGGCAAGGCCGGGTGGTGAGCGAAGTGCTTGTCATCGTTGAACATGGCGTCCAGCACCCGGCTGGTAGTCGGGTGCTCGATGCTGCGATGGTACTTGCAGTTCAGGTTGGCGGCGGTGAAGTGCACACGACCGTCCGCAGTGTCGGCACTAGGGCTGACAGTGGCGGCGTTGGCCACCCACATGCTCGACGCCGAACAGCTGGCAACCAGCAGCGGCATGGCCTCCTTGGCGGCACGCTGGATCACTTCGGCGTCGTTGCCGGTGAAGCCGAGGCGACGCAATGCGGCCACGTCCGGGCGCTCCTGCGGGGCCAGCACGCCCTGCTTGAAGCCCATTTCCATCAGCGCCTTCATCTTCGCCAGGCCCTGGCGCGCCGCCTCGCGCGGGTTGGAACCCTGCTGGCTGTTGCTCTGCGAGGCCACGTTGCCGTAAGACAGGCCGCCGTAGTTGTGGGTTGGCCCCACCAGGCCATCAAAATTCACTTCAAAGGATTTCATCGGCAAGGCTCCGAGACCTGTTGTTATAGGGTGACGCCCGGCGTCAGGGTCGCCGGCAGTACGAGATTCGCGGTCTCCAGCGAAGCCACGGGGTAGGCGCAGTAGTCCGCCGCGTAGTAGGCGCTGGCGCGGTGGTTGCCACTGGCACCGACGCCACCGAACGGCGCGCTGCTGGCGGCGCCGGTCAGTTGCTTGTTCCAGTTGACGATGCCGGCGCGACTGCGCAGCCAGAAGTGCTGGTAGCGGGCGTTGGAATCCGATAACAGGCCAGCAGCCAGGCCGTACTGGGTATTGTTGGCTTCCTCGATTGCCGCATCGAAATCGGTGTAACGGATCACCTGCAGCAATGGGCCGAAGAACTCCTCGTCCGGGCGCCCGGCCACCGCAGTGACATCGATGATGCCGGGGGTAAGCAAGGCGGCGTCAGCCTGCGGCTGGGTCATCTCCAGCAGCGCCACTGCGCCCTTGCCGAGCAGTTCGGCCTGGGCCGCCAGCAGGGCGCGAGCCGCCTGCAGCGAAATCACCGAACCCATGAACGGCGCGGGCTGCTGGTCGAATGCGCCGACACTGATGCTGCGGCTCACCTCGACCAGGCGCTGGATCAGCGCGTCGCCCCAGGCGCCCTGCGGCACCAACAGGCGGCGGGCACAGGTGCAACGCTGGCCGGCGGAGATGAAGGCCGACTGGATGATGGTGTACACCGCCGCGTCCAAGTCCTTGACCTCGTCGACCAGCAGCGGGTTGTTGCCGCCCATCTCCAGGGCCAGGATCTTGTCCGGGCGGCCGGCGAACTGCTGGTGCAGCAGGTTGCCGGTACGGCTGGAGCCGGTGAAGAACAGACCGTCGATACCAGGATTTCCGGCCAGCGCCGCGCCAGTTTCACGGGCGCCCTGGATCAGGTTGAGCACGCCAGCCGGCAACCCAGCCTCAACCCAGCACTTGACCGTCAGCTCGGCAACCTTGGGGGTCAGCTCGCTGGGTTTGAACACCACGCAGTTGCCGGCCAGCAGCGCCGGAACGATATGGCCGTTGGGCAAATGACCGGGGAAGTTGTACGGGCCAAACACCGCCACCACGCCATGAGGCTTGTGGCGCAGCACGGCAGTGGCGTCGGCCAGCGGGCCGCTCTTCTCGCCGGTACGCTCACGGTAGCTCTGCACCGAAATGGCGACTTTGTTGACCATGCTGGTCACTTCGGTGGCCGATTCCCATAGCGGCTTGCCGGTTTCTTCGCCAATGCAGCGCGACAGCGCCTCGGCATTGGCCTTGAGCTTCTCGGCGAAGGTCTCCAGCACGCCAATACGCGCATCCAGGCTCAGCGACGCCCAGCCGGGGAACGCCTGACGGGCAGCCTGCACGGCATTGTCTACCTGTGCAGCATCGGCGCCCTGCCCTTGCCAGATCACCGCCTGGGTGACGGGGTTGAGCGACTGCAGGGCTTCGCCCTGGCCAGCCAGCCATTGGCCGGCAATGTAGTGCGTCTTCATTTACTGGGCCTCCCGACCGGCGGACAGTGGCACGGCGCGCACGTTGTCACCGGCGCCCAGGCGCAGGCGTTTGGCGGTCTGCGGATCGACCACCAGGGTGCCTGCGGCCAGGCGCGCCGGCGCGGCCGTGATGCGGCAGTCTTCGCGCTTGCGGTTGTGGATGATGAAAGGGGTGGCGTCGTCGCCTGGTGTACCAACGGCCAGCACCAGGGTCTCGCTGTCACGCACGGCGCGGATCTTCGAGGTCTCGCACTCGATGGCGGGGCCTGCGTCGAAGATGTCGACGTAGCCCTGGTAGTTGAAGCCTTCGCGCTTGAGCATGGCCAGCGCCGGCTCGGTGTCGGTGTGCACGCGGCCGATGACGTTGCGCGCCGCTTCCGAGAGGAAGCAGGTGTACAGCGGGAACTTGGGCATCAGCTCGGCGATGAACGACTTGTTGCCCACGCCGGTGAGGTAATCGGCCTGGCTGAACTCCATCTTGAAGAAGTGCCGGCCCAGGCTTTCCCAGAATGGCGAACGGCCTACCTCATCGGACATACCGCGCATCTCGGCGATGATCTTGTTGCCGAACAGCTGCGGGAACTCGGCGATGAACAGCATGCGCGCCTTGGACAGTAGACGGCCATTGAGCCCGCTGCGGTAATCACTGCGCAGGAACAGCGAACACAACTCGGAGTTGCCGGTCAGGTCGTTGGCCAGGAACAGCGTGGGAATCTCGCGGTAGATGTTCAATTCCTGGGAGGCACTGACGGTCAGGCCGACCCGGTAGTTATACCAGGGCTCGCGCAGGCCGACGGCGCCGGCGATGGCGCTGATGCCGACCACCAGGCCCTCGTCGTTCTCCAGCACGAACAAGTAGTCGGTGTCGCCGCGCTCGGCTTCGCCGCGGAAGCTCTTTTCCGCCCAGCCGACCCGCTGGCCGAGGCGATCCTCGTTGGCAGGCAGGGTGGTCAGCCCGGTGGTGCCGGTACTGCGGGCCAACTCGATCAGCGCGGGTAAATCGCTGCTGCGTACAGGACGAACGATCATGCTATCTCCTTGTGCGGCGGTCTGTGCCTGCCGCGAAACTCTCTGTTGCGGCGTTTCAGACCGCGACCAGGCGCACGCTGGCGCCTTCGCCGACACCCAGGGCCTCGGCGGCTTCGCCGCTGAGGTTGACCGGCTTACCCGGAACCCAGTCCAGTTCCAGCAGCACGGCGCGGTAATCCTGCAACTGGCCGTTGCACACCAGGTACGGACGGCCGCCCTTGACCGGCGACTCGTCGAGCTTGACCGGCACCACCCGGCTCTGGGCGATGGAGCGTATGCCCGAGGCACGGGCATGCAGGGTCGGGCCGCCGTCAAAGATGTCGATGTAGTGCTCGGTCTCGAAGCCTTCGCGCATGAGGATGTCGAAGGTGATCTGCGCCCGCGGGTGCACCTGGCCCATGGCTTCCTGCGCGGCGTCCGGCAACAGCGGCACATAGATCGGGTAGTGCGGCATCAGTTCGGCGAGGAAAGTGCGGCTCTTCAGGCCACACAGGCGCTCGGCATCAGCGTAATTGAGGTCGAAGAAGTTGCGGCCGATGGCGTCCCAGAACGGTGACTCGCCCTGCTCGTCGCTGTAACCGACGATCTCGGTCACCACCGACTCGGCGAAGCGCTCCGGGTGCGAGGCCATGAACAGCAGGCGACCACGCGAGTTGAGCTCGGCGAAGGCGCTGGTCACCAGCTCTGGCACCACGTAGAAGCTGGTCAGCAGGCTGTTGCCGGTAAGGTCGTGGCACAGCGACAGGACGTGGATCTTGTTGTGGATCTTCAGCTCGCGGGAGGCGTGCACGAAGGTCTCGTTGCGGAAGCTGTAGAACGGCTCGGAGTAGCCGGCCGAGGCGACGATGGCCGAGCAGCCGACCAGCTTGCCGGTGGCGCTGTCCTCGAGCACGAAAAAGTAGCTCTCCTCGCCGTTGAAGCTGACCTCGGCGGCAAAAGAGGTTTCCGACGCGGCGATCTTGTCGCCCAGACGCCCAGCGTCGTCCGGCAGCGAGGTGACACCAATGGGGCTGTCGGCAGCCATGCGCTGCACTTCGTTCAGATCAGCCATTTGCGCGGGGCGCATCACCAGCATGGTGTCACTCCTTTCGGGAAAGCGGGCCGATCACCTCGGCACGAAAAAACGGCGGGCACGCGCCACTACCTGCAAGCAGGTGCCCGCACTGGAATCAGGTATCACCGGCCTCGCTCGAGGCCGGCGACAGCACCGCAGGATCAGCCCTGGGTCAGTTTGCGCACAGCGCGCTCGAAGCGCTCCAGGCCTTCATCGATATCGCGGTCCTCGACCACCAGGCTCGGGGCGAAGCGCACGACATCGGGACCTGCCTGCAGGACCATCACGCCTTCCTTCTCGGCGGCGTTGAGGATGTCCTTGGCCTTGCCCTTCCAGGCGTCACTGAGCACACAGCCGATCAGCAGGCCGACACCGCGCACCAGGGTGAACAGGCCGGTTTCCTGGCCGATCTTCTCCAGGCGGGTCTTGAAGCGTTCGTGCTTGGCCTTGATGCCGGCCAGCGTCTGCGGGGTATTGACCACATCCAGCACGGCGCAGGCCACGGCACAGCCCAGCGGGTTGCCGCCGTAGGTGGTGCCGTGGGTGCCGACGGCCAGATGCTTGGCCAGGTCGCTGGTGGTCAGCATGGCACCGATCGGGAAGCCGCCGCCCAGGCTCTTGGCGCTGGTCAGGATATCCGGAGTGACGCCGTAGTGCTGATAGGCATACAGCGAGCCGGTGCGACCGACGCCGGTCTGCACTTCATCGAAGATCAGCAGCGCGTTGTGTTCGTCGCACAGCTTGCGCGCGCCTTCCAGGTAGGCCTTGTCGGCCGGCACCACACCGCTCTCGCCCTGGATCGGCTCGATGACCACGGCGCAGGTCTTGTCGGAGATCTGCGCCTTCAACGCTTCCAGGTCGTTGTACGGCACATGGCTGATGCCGGTGATCTTCGGGCCGAAGCCGTCGGAATACTTGGGCTGGCCACCGACGCTGACGGTGAACAGGGTGCGACCGTGGAAGCTGTTCACAGTGGCGATGATTTCGTGCTTCTCGGGACCGAAGCGGTCATGGGCGACACGGCGGGCCAGCTTGAAGGCGGCCTCGTTGGCTTCGGCGCCGGAGTTGCAGAAGAACGCGCGCTCGGCAAAGGTCGCATCCACCAGCTTGTGCGCCAGGCGCAAAGCCGGCTCGTTGGTGAACACGTTGGAGACATGCCAGAGGGTATTGGCCTGCTCGGTCAGCGCCTTGACCAGCGCCGGATGGCAGTGACCCAGGGCGTTGACCGCGATGCCGCCAGCAAAATCGATCAGCTCGCGCCCGGACTGGTCCCATACTCGGGAACCCTCGCCTCGCACAGGAATGAAGGCCGCCGGGGAGTAGTTGGGGACCATGACCTGGTCGAAATCGGCACGTTGCACCGGGGCTTGCTCAACGGACATCTGAGTCTCCTGAAGAGGAACGCTGGCCTGGAAGTGGCGAGCGATGAAGGGATTGTAAGGACTGATCGGCGCCTGTCCTTGCTGCCAGGCGACAACTTGTTACAGCGCCAAACCGAGTTTTCACGCGGTTTTCGGCAATGCGACAAACAGTGTCGCAATCGCGCAGTGTAACGGCAGGACAAGGTCGCGGGGAGATGGCAGCGCAAATTGGGAGAACGGTTGTTCACTTCAGAAGAAAGGGCCGCTGCGCGCCCATCGCCGGCAAGCCGGCTCCCACCCCGACCGCGCCACCCTTAAGCCAGGTGCCATCCGTATGAGTGCTGGGTTACCAGCGATAAGGTCACACCCGAACACATCACCCCCAAGACCTACACGCACCGGTGGGAGCCGGCTTGCCGGCGATGGGCTGCGGAGCAGCCCCAATGAAATCTCAGCCGCGCTCGGCCGGTGCCGAACTCAGCTCGAACGGGCTGCTGTTACGTCGCTGGTTACGGTCTTCGCGCGGCGTGGCACCAAAGAAATTGCGATACGCGCTGGAGAAATGCGGCCCGGAGGAGAACCCGCAGGACAGGCCGATCTGGATGATCGACTTGCTGGTCTGCATCAGCATCTGCCGCGCCTTGTTCAGGCGCAGCTCCAGGTAGTACTGGCTGGGCACGCGATTAAGGTACTGCTTGAAGATACGCTCCAGCTGGCGGCGGGAAACGCATACGTGCTGGGCGATTTCGTCGGTGGTCAGCGGCTCTTCGATGTTGGCCTCCATCAGCAGCACCGCCTGGGTGAGCTTGGGGTGGCTGGAGCCCAGGCGGTTCTGCAGTGGAATACGCTGGCGCTCGCCACCTTCGCGAATGCGCTCGACCACCAGTTCTTCCGACACCGCACCGGCCAGTTCCGCCCCGTGGTCCCGAGCGAGCACCGCCAGCAGCAGGTCGGTCACCGCCATGCCGCCGCAGGCGGTCAGGCGATCGCGATCCCAGTCGAACAGGTGACTGGTGGCGATCACCTTGGGGAAACGTTCGGCGAAATCATCCTGCCAGCGCCAGTGCACCGCAGCGCGGTAGCCGTCAAGCAGGCCCAAGGCGGCCAGCGGGTACACCCCGGCAGACAAGCCGCCGATCATGCAACCGCTGCGCGCCAACTGCTTGAGCGCGGCGGACAATGCCGAACCGATCGCCGCCGGCGGTTCATCAGCCAGCAGGAACAGCTTGTGATAGCCCTCCAGGCGGCCGGCCCACGCTTCGCCCGGCAGGCGCCAGGCGCCCTCCTGCCCGGCCTCGGCCTGCAAGAAGGACATTGTATAGACCACGTCCGGATGCACCCGCTGGGCCACCTGCAACACCTCTTCGGCCAGCGCCAGGGTCAGCGGCTTGGTGCTGGGCCAGATGAGAAATCCGATTCGCTGGGTGGTCATAGGGCGTGGTCCGAAACCTGAAAAGGAGGGTCGCGCTTGTGGCGCCGTGGCATGCTGCGTGCGTTGCGCAGCATGCCCCATCATGGTGCAAAGTGCAGCCTTTACTTCAGGCTGCCGGAAAGGAACTGCTTGAGGCGCTCCGACTGCGGATTGACCAGCACTTCACGCGGGCAGCCCCGCTCTTCCACCAGGCCCTTGTGCAGGAACACCAGCTGGTTGGAAACCTCGCGGGCAAAGCCCATCTCATGGGTGACCACGACCATGGTACGGCCTTCCTGGGCCAGCGATTGCATGACCTTGAGCACATCGCCCACCAGCTCCGGATCCAGCGCCGAAGTCGGCTCGTCGAACAGCATCACCTCCGGCTCCATGGCCAGGGCGCGGGCAATGGCCACACGCTGCTGCTCGCCACCGGACATGTGCCCGGGGAAAGCGTCCTTGCGGTGGGACACACCGACCTTGGCCAGGTAATGCTCGGCCTTCTCCAGCGCTTCCTTCTTGTTGACGCCCAGCACGTGCACCGGTGCCTCGATGACGTTTTCCAGCGCAGTCATGTGCGACCACAGGTTGAAGTGCTGGAACACCATCGACAGGCGCGAACGCATGCGTTGCAGCTGCTTCGGATCGGCGGCCTTGAGCGCGCCGTCCTTGCCGGCAACCAGCTTGAGCTCTTCGTTGTTGAGCAGGATCTTGCCCGCGTGCGGCTGCTCGAGCAGGTTGATGCAACGCAGGAAGGTCGATTTGCCCGAACCGCTGGAGCCGATGATGCTGATCACGTCGCCTGCCTTGGCTTCGAGGGAGACGCCCTTGAGCACCTCATGGCTGCCGTAGCGCTTGTGCAGGTCTTGGATTTGGAGTTTGTACATACTGTCGGATCTCACAGAGCGGTCAGTGCTTGCGCGGCGCCAGGTAACCGAGCCAGCGGCGTTCGGCCATCTTGAACAGGCGCACGAGGATGAAGGTCAGGCACAGGTAGAACACGCCCGCCGTGATGTAGGCCTCGAAAGGCAGGTAGTACTGGGCGTTGACCGTGCGCGCGGCACCGGTGATGTCGATCAGGGTGACGATCGACGCCAGGCTGGTGGTCTGCAGCATCATGATCACTTCGTTGCTGTACTGCGGCAGCGCCCGGCGCAGCGCGGACGGCAGCAGGATGCGGCGGTACATCTTCATGCGCGACATGCCGATAGCCTTGGCCGCCTCGATCTCGCCGTGGGGCGTGGCCTTGAGGCTACCGGCAATGATCTCGGCGGTGTAGGCGCTGGTATTGACGGCGAAGGCCAGACAGGCGCAGAAGGTCGCGCTGGACAGCCACGGCCACAGGAAGCTCTCGCGCACCGCCTCGAACTGGGCCAGGCCGTAGTAGATCAGGAACAGCTGTACCAGCATCGGCGTGCCGCGGATCACGTAGGTGTAAAGCCAGGCGCTCATGTTCACCAGCGGCTGTTTCGAGACGCGCATCAAGCCCAGCGGGATGGCCGCCAGCAAGCCGAAAAGCAGCGACAACGCCAGCAGCTTGAGGGTGGTCAGCAGACCGCCCAGGTACAGCGGCATGGCTTCCCAGATGACGTTGTAGTCGAAGATCATAGCTCAACCGCCTTGACGCCCACCGAGTAGCGCTTCTCGAGATACTTCAGCGCCAGCAGCGAGACACTGGTCAGCACCAGGTACAACGCCGCCACCGCAAGGAAGAAGGTGAAGGGTTCGCGGGTGGCGTCCGCCGCCTGCTTGGCCTTGAACATCATGTCCTGCAGGCCGACCACCGAAATCAGCGCGGTCGCCTTGGTCAGCACCAGCCAGTTGTTGGTGAAGCCCGGGATCGCCAGACGGATCATCTGCGGCACCATGATGCGGAAGAACACCTGGACCCCGCTCATGCCATAGGCCGCGCCCGCCTCTGCCTGGCCCTTGGGGATGCCGAGGAAGGCACCGCGGAAGGTTTCCGACAGGTACGCGCCAAAGATGAAGCCCAGCGTGCCGATGCCGGCGACCAGGGGATTGAGGTCAATATAGTCGTCATAGCCGAGCAGCGGCGCCACCCGGTTGATGATGTCCTGGCCGCCATAGAAGATCAGCAGGATCAGGACCAGGTCAGGGATGCCACGGATCACCGTGGAGTACAGATCCCCCAGCCAGGCCAACCAGCGTACCGGCGACAAGCGCAGCGCCACGCCAATCAGGCCGAGGACAATGGCCAGGGCCATCGACGACAAGGCGAGCTGCAGCGTCAGCCACGCCCCGTCGAGGATGACTGCCCCATAGCCTTTCAACATGATTCGTATTCCTCAGGGCTTGGGAATGAAAAATGGTGCAAACCTCAGAGATTCTGCTGTTTGCACCATTGCACAGGTGAAACTCGATGGCTTACTTCGAGTCTGGACCGTAGATGTCGAAGTTGAAGTACTTCTTCTCGATCTCTTTGTATTTGCCGTTGGCGCGAATCGCGTCGATGGCGGCATTGATGCGCTCGGCGTTGGCGGTGTCGCCCTTGCGCACGGCAATACCTACGCCATCACCGAAGTACTTGGTGTCGGTGAAAGCCGGCCCCACGAAGGCGAAGCCCTTGCCGGCGTCGGTCTTCAGGAAGCCGTCCTCGAGCAGGGTGGCGTCGGCCACGGTGCCGTCCAGGCGACCGGCGGCGACGTCCAGGTAGATTTCGTTCTGGGTGCCGTAGGGCACCACGGTGGCGCCTTGCGGGGCCAGGACTTCCTTGGCGAAACGGTCGTGGATCGAGCCACGCTGCACACCGATCTTCTTGCCCTTCAGCTCAGCCAGGCTGTCGCTGACAGTAGTGCCTTGCTTCATCACCAGGCGAGCCGGGGTCAGGTAGTAGCGCTTGGTGAAGTCGACCGATTTCTTGCGGTCGTCGGTGATCGACATGGATGACAGGATGGCGTCGATCTTGCGCACCTTCAGTGCCGGGATCAGGCCGTCGAATTCCTGCTCGACCCAGGTGCACTTGGCTTTCATCTGTTCGCACAGGGCGTTGCCGATGTCGTAGTCGAAACCAGCGAGATTGCCATCGGGCTGCTTGAAGGCGAAGGGTGGGTAGGCCGCCTCGATACCGATCTTCAACGGCTTCTCATCGGCCTGCGATACCAGGGAAAACACGGAAAGCGCCAAGGCGCCAAGCAGTGCGAGCTTCTTCATCAGGTAACTCCATCGGTACGGGGCAATACAAGGCAGTTGTAACAGCTGCCCGATATGCGAATAGGTACAGCGCGAGCCGCGCAGGTTTCGACCAAGGTCGCAGACCACGAGCGAGTGAGTGGCATTCTAGCGACAGCCCGGAGGTCGATATTTCTTCAAAGCGACAACTAATTACAGAAGCGCCAGGAACCGCGGCGGGCGATATTGACAGCTCCTGCGAGATATGCAAGAGCAAAAGAGAAATAACCTATACCCAAAGCAATAAGCGGGCCCATTATTGGCAAAGCCTTGTATTCCGGCAAGTGCAGCGTGCACCCCCGCATGAAATGCTCGCAGAATGCACTCATTTGGCACACAGATGTTTCCACAAGCCCCGCATTTGGGCGAAATCGGTGACAGCGACGGTTACCGATGAATGTCGGAGTAACAGTTTGCATCAGTAAAGCAAAAACCCCGCCGGGTGTCGGGCGGGGTTTTGCTGGCGGCCTCATTGCGGGGCCCGCTCCCACGACATTCAGGGGCGAGCTTGCCGCGATGGCTCTACTCAGGCGGTGGCCAGGCTCATCGCCTTGTGGGTGTCGATCAGGTGCTGCACCACCCCTGGATCAGCCAGGGTGGAGATATCACCCAGCGCGCCGTACTCGCCAGTGGCAATCTTGCGCAGGATGCGGCGCATGATCTTGCCCGAGCGAGTCTTGGGCAGCCCCGGCGCCCACTGGATCACATCCGGCGAAGCGATCGGGCCGATCTCCTTGCGCACCCAGTTCTTCAGCTCGAGGCGCAGCTGCTCGCTCGACTCCTCGCCGGCATTGAGGGTGACATAGACATAGATGCCCTGCCCCTTGATGTCGTGCGGCACGCCCACCACTGCAGCCTCGGCGACCTTCGGATGCGCCACCATCGCGCTTTCGATCTCGGCGGTGCCCATGCGGTGGCCAGAAACGTTGAGCACGTCGTCCACGCGACCGGTGATCCAGTAGTAGCCATCCTCGTCGCGACGGGCACCGTCACCGGTGAAGTACATGCCACGGAAGGTCTTGAAGTAGGTGTCGACGAAGCGGTCGTGGTCACCGTACAGCGAACGCGACTGGCCCGGCCAGGAATCGAGGATCACCAGGTTGCCCTCGGCGGCGCCGTCGATCAGGTTGCCCAGGTTGTCCACCAGCGCCGGTACCACGCCGAAGAACGGACGGGTTGCCGAACCCGGTTTGAGCCCCGTGGCGCCCGGCAGCGGGCTGATGAGGATACCGCCGGTCTCGGTCTGCCACCAGGTGTCGACGATCGGGCAACGCTCCTTGCCGACAGTCTTGTAGTACCAGTTCCAGGCTTCAGGGTTGATCGGCTCGCCCACCGAACCCAGCAGGCGCAGGCTGGAGCCATCGGCGCCGGCGACCGCCGCCTCGCCCTCGGCCATCATGGCGCGGATGGCGGTCGGCGCGGTGTAGAGGATGTTGACCTTGTGCTTGTCGACGATCTTCGACACGCGGGTGATGTCCGGGTAGTTCGGCACGCCTTCGAACAGCAGCGTGGTCGCACCATTGGCCAGCGGGCCATAGACGATGTAGCTGTGGCCGGTGACCCAGCCCACGTCGGCGGTGCACCAGTACACTTCGCCCGGACGGTAGTCGAACACGCGCTCGTGGGTCAGCGCGGCATACACCAGGTAGCCACCGGTAGTGTGCAGCACACCCTTGGGCTTGCCGGTGGATCCAGAGGTATAGAGGATGAACAACGCCTCCTCGGCACCCATTTCTTTCGGCGCACAGTGGCTGGAGGCGACCTTCATCAGGTCTTCGTACCAGATGTCGCGGTGCTGGTGCCAGGCGATGTCGCCACCGGTGCGCTTGCACACGATGATCTTTTGCACGCTGCTGGTTTCAGGGTTGGTCAAGGCCAGGTCGACGTTGGCCTTGAGCGGGGTACGGCGGCCACCACGCAGGCCTTCGTCGGCGGTGATCACCACCTTGGACTTGCAGTCGATGATCCGACCGGCCAGTGCCTCGGGCGAGAAGCCGCCGAACACCACCGAATGGATCGCGCCAATGCGCGCACAGGCCAGCATGGCGACCACGGCCTCGGGGATCATCGGCATGTAGATGGTGACCACGTCACCGCGGTGCACGTCCTGGCCACGCAGGGCGTTGGCGAATTTGCAGACCTGCTCGTGGAGCTCACGGTAGGTGATGTTGCGATGCTCGGAAGGGTCGTCGCCTTCCCAGATGATCGCCAGTTGGTCGCCGCGCTCTTCGAGGTGGCGGTCCAGGCAGTTGTAGGAGACGTTCAGAGTGCCGTCGGCAAACCATTTGATATCGACATGGTGGTCGTCGAACGAGGTCTGCTTGACCTTGGTGAAGGGCTTGATCCAGTCCAGACGCTGGGCCTGCTCACGCCAGAAGCCGTCCGGGTTGATCACCGATTGCTGGTACATGGCCTTGTAGGTGGCCTCATCGGTCAGGGTACTGGCCGCAACCTCGGGACGAACGGGATACAGTGGAGCCGCACTCATCTGTGTTACCTCGGTGTAATAGTTGTTTTTGTATGGAAGCGTTTGTAACTGTACCAGAGCGACAAAGACCATTCGACGTTGGTAGTAACGCGACGGACCGTCAATCCACGAATGTGCAGCGACCGCTCTAGCACATGGCATCCAGCCATCGCAGACGGGAAACGGCAGCGCTTTGCCAGGGATTGTTACAGATTCTGTCAAAAGACTTTATCAAAACCCGCTC
Organism: Pseudomonas sp. WC1; assembly: GCF_050586565.1. Taxonomy (NCBI): domain Bacteria; kingdom Pseudomonadati; phylum Pseudomonadota; class Gammaproteobacteria; order Pseudomonadales; family Pseudomonadaceae; genus Pseudomonas; species Pseudomonas sp. WC1. The sequence goes on along the minus strand of NZ_JBOBDQ010000043.1, from coordinate 487 downwards.
TGTTTCAGCCCTGGCCACCCTCCTAGAATTCACCTCGCCAGCAACGGCAAAGCGATTAACTTGGAAACAGCCCCCACGAAGGCAACGTTAATCCGCACCTCATCCTGATAGTTGAAACTTAGTTGCACTCGCGGCGCCACAAGCGCCGCGCGCCCCCTCACGACCTTAGACAGGTAAATTGAAAATGAAAGCTTTACTGGTATTGGTACTTGGCGGTCTTTGCGGCGCGGCACTGGCCGGCGAAGCAAAAGATGTCGAGCAGATTCCGGTTGAACAGTACAGTTATTCGCAGCACCTGGACATCGCCCGCGTCATCTCCATGAGCGAAGTGCCGAACGTCTGCGAAGTGGTGCCTGCGCGCATGACCTATGAGGACTCCCAGGGCCAGAAGCACATTCTCGAATACCGCGTGATGGGCAACGGTTGCTCCAACGGCTGAGGCCATAGGCTTATCGCGAGGCAAGCCCCTCCCACCACTTTTGCATTC
>NZ_JBOBDQ010000042.1:0-51730 GCF_050586565.1 Pseudomonas sp. WC1 | reverse complement strand
CCCACCCCCCCCCCCCCCCCCCCCCCCCCCCCTCCCCCCCCCCCCCCCCCCCCCCCCCCCCCGCTCCCACGTGCCCCTTGATCTTCATGCCTGGCGATACGGCAGCATCCCGCGCGCCTCTTCGGCATACGCCCTCACCCCCGCCCGCTCCTGCAGCAGAAAATCCTCCACCGCCCGGCGCAATCCCGGATGCAGCAGGTAATGCCACGACCGCGTGATCACCGGCTCGAAGCCGCGAATCAACTTGTGTTCACCCTGGGCCCCGGCATCGAAACGCTGCAGCCCTTCGCCAATGGCGAAATCCATGCCCTGGTAGAAACAGGTCTCGAAATGCAGACGGTCGAATTCATCCAGGCCCCCCCAATACCGTCCATACAGGCTGTCACCCCCGATCAGGCTGAGCGCCATGGCCACCTCGCGCCCCTGCTGGCGGGCAATGACCACACGGATGGCCTCGGGCATGCGCTCGGCGATCAGGCTGAAGAATTCACGGGTCAAGTAGGGCGCGCGCCGGCGCACGGCGTAGGTGTTGGCGTAACACAGGTAGACAAAATCCCACTGCGCCTCGCTCAGCTCGTCGCCCCGGTACCAGGCGAAGTCGATCCCCTGCCCCGCCACCTGTTCGCGCTCCTTGCGCATCTGCTTGCGCTTGCGTGAGCTGAGGCTGTCGAGAAAGTCCTGGAAGTCGCGATAACCCCGATTGCGCCAATGGAACTGGCAACCCAGGCGTTCCATCCAGCCTGGCAGACCGGTGAGCGCCTCATCCAGCGCAGTATCGGTGAAGTTGATATGCGCGCCCGACAGCCCGCCCTTGCCCAGGTACTCGGGGATGGCCTGCAACAGCAACAGGCCATCACTCGGGTCGGCGGCCAACAGGCGTGGGCCGCTTACCGGACTGAACGGCACGGCACCCAGCAGCTTGGGGTAGTAGGCAATACCTGCGCGCTCGCAGGCATCGGCCCAGCCATGGTCGAACACGTACTCGCCGAACGAATGCCACTTGCGGTACGCCGGCAGCAGCGCCCGGACCTCACCGTCGCGCTCCAGCACCAGGTGCTCGGCGGCCCAGCCAGTGTCAGGCACCACGCTGCCACTGTCCTCCATGGCCGTGAGGAAGGCATGGCGCAGGAACGGCTGGCCGTCGGGCACCAGTGCGTCCCAGGTGGTCGCCGGCAGGTCGCGCAGGTGGGCAAGGCTATGAAGGCTGATCACGGATGCAACTCGCTATGAACAAGGAGCCAGTATTGCCAAACCAGCCGTGACACTCAAATGACCCCTTGCTGACTTAACACCAGTGCCACTATTCGGACATTATTCTGTCATTCGCCCCCGCAATACTTGCGCCTGTTTTCCGGAACCCCAGAACCTGTCTAGTCAGGCCTTTTCCGAAGACATGCCAACTTGGGGGCGGGCGCTTGAGCCTCCCCACTTTTTCCAACAGGGAGAACCTTATGCGTCTTGTTTCTACACTTACCGGAGTGAGCCTCACCGGCATGATGCTGGCTCTGAGTACTCCGGCCAGTGCTGCTGTCGACGCCAAGCTGCTCGAAATGCTCCGCGCCAATGGCTCGATCAACCAGGCGCAGTACAACGAACTGCAGGGCGACCTGGCAAAGGAAACCAAGGAAAAGGCCGACCAGAAAGCCCAGTCCGAACGCATGAGCTCGTTCGAACAGAAAGTGGCGTGGGCCGCCAAGACCCAGATCAAGGGTGATGTGCGCCTGCGTTACGAAGACGTCAACGTCGACAACCCGATCTCGCGCAGTGGCAACCAGGACCGTGAGCGCGTCCGCGCCCGTGTCGGCTTCTACAGCGAGATCAACCCGCAAGTGGACGCCGGCGTGCGTGTGGCCACCGGCAGCAGCGCCGATGCCCGCTCGACCAACCAAAGCCTGGACAACTACTTCGAGAAGAAATCGCTGTGGGTCGACCTGGCCTACCTCGACTGGCACCCGACCGCCATCCCCAACCTGCACCTGATCGGCGGCAAGATGGCTCAGCCATGGGTGAGCATGGGCGACATCATCTGGGACAGCGATATCAACCCCGAAGGCATGGCGGTCACTTACAAGACCAACCTGGGCGCCACCGAACTGTTCGGCAGTGCCGGCCACTACACCCTCAAGGACAACGTCGACGGCGACGGCGTGCAGTTCAAGCACGACGCACAACTGTACCACGGCCAGCTGGGTGCCAAGTTCAACGCGGCCGACACCCTCAAGTTCACCGTGGGCGGCAGCATCTACGGCTACGACAACGACAAGGAGTCGACCGTCCTGCGTGCCCTGGGTAACACCACCAACGAGTTCAACCTGGTGGAAGGCTTCGGCCAGGTGGACTTCACCGGCTTTGCCATCCCACTCTCGGCCTATGGCCAGTTCGTCAAGAACACCGAAAGTACCGACGGCAAGGACAAGGCCTGGCTGGCCGGCCTGAAAACCAAGGTCGGCGCCTGGAGCCTGGACTACAACTACCGCGACGTGCAGCGTAACGCGGTAGTCAGCGCCTTCACCGACTCCGACTTCGGCAACGGCTTCACCGGGTCGCGTGGCCACAAGTTCAAGGTCGGCTACGAGATCGACAAGAACTTCTCACTGGGCGCGGCCTACCTGATGGCCAAGACCGACTTCTCCAACCTGCCGAACAGCGATGCTGACGTAGATACGCTGCAGGTGGACCTGGAAGCGAAGTTCTAAGCGCCAGGCTCCTTTGCTCCACCCTAAAGCGGGAAATGCTGACCCCATCCAGCATTTCCCGCTTTTTTTGCTCTGTCAGAAATGCTCCGGCCCTATCGCCGGCAAACTGACTCCCAAGAGAAATATGCACCACTGTGGGAGCCGGCTTGCCGGCGATAGGGCCGGAGCAGGCGAAACGGGTATCAGCGCTTGCGCAGGATCACGCTACCAATCGAATAACCCGCACCGAACGAGCTCAGCACACCCAACGCCCCCTTGGCCAGGTCATCCTGGTACAGGTGGAAGGCAATCACCGACCCTGCCGAGCTGGTGTTGGCATAACGGTCGAGAATCACCGGTGCCTCTTGCTCGTCCACTTCCCGACCCAGCAGCTTCTTGACGATCAGGTGGTTCATGCTCAGGTTGGCCTGGTGCAACCAGAAACGCTGGACATCGCTCGGCTGCTGGCCGTTTTCATCCAGGTGCTGGCCGATCAGTTCGGCGACCTTCGGGCAGACTTCCTTGAATACCTTGCGGCCTTCCTGCACGAACAGCTTGTCCCGCGAGCCGATACCCTCTTCCGCGGCGCGGTTGAGGAAGCCGAAGTTGTTGCGGATGTTGTTGGAAAACGCGGTCCACAGCTTGGTGCTGACAATATCGAACTGGTGCGCGGAGGTGGCCAGGTCAGCACGCTCGATCAGTACCGCGGTGGCGGCGTCACCGAAAATGAAGTGGCTGTCGCGGTCACGGAAGTTCAAGTGGCCGGTGCAGATTTCCGGGCTGACCACCAGCACCGCGCGGGCCTGGCCCAACTGCACGCTGTTGGCTGCCGTCTGGATACCGAAGGTGGCCGACGAACAGGCCACGTTCATGTCGAAGGCGAAGCCCTCGATACCGAGCGCCTGCTGCACTTCGATGGCGATGGCCGGGTACGGGCGCTGCAGGTTGGAGCAGGCGACAATCACCCCGTCGACATCGGCGGCGGTGCGCCCGGCACGTTCCAGCGCCTGACGCGCAGCGGCAACGCCCATTTCGCAGAGGATCGACTGTTCGTCGTTGGAACGCTCCGGCAGGCGCGGTTTCATGCGCTGCGGGTCGAGGATGCCGGCCTTGTCCATGACGAAGCGGCTCTTGATGCCCGAGGCCTTTTCAATGAAGGCGGCATCGGACAGCGGCGCCGCCTCGACTTCGCCACGCTCGATGGCGGCGGCATTGTCACGGTTGAAGCGCTGTGCCCAGGTGTTGAAGGACTCCACCAGTTCTTCGTTGGAAATGCTCTGGGCCGGGGTATACAGGCCGGTGCCGCTGATGACGACGTTGTGCACGGTCGTTCCTCTGGTCAAAGGCCATCGCCATGCGGCGCAGGCCGGGAAAAGGGCAACATAATGGCACCTTGGTACCAATTCATGGACGAGGGCTGCGCCCTCGATCGCTGGCAAGCCAGCTCCCACAGTTCAATACGTCCCCTGTGGGAGCTGGCTTGCCAGCGATGGGCCGCAAAACGACCCAAAATTCCGTCAAGTTTGCCACAAGTTGCAACGGTTAGGCTTCCACCTGACTCCACTGCTTGCTCAGTCGCTTGTCGGAAACCGGCACCTTGGTACCCAATTGCTGGGCAAACAACGACACCCGGTACTCCTCCAGCAGCCAGCGGTACAAGGTCAGTTGCTCATCGCGCTTGCCTTCCTGGGCATGCTTGTCGGCACGGGCCTGGTATTGCGCCCAGCAATTGGCCAGCTCGCCACTCCACACCCGGTCCTTCTGTACCTGCGACCCCAGCTTCTCCAGGCGCAGTTCCACTGCCTTGAGATACCGCGGCAATTCCTTGAACCAGGCCCCCGGCGTCTCGCGCACGAAGCCCGGATACACCAGGTTGGCCAGTTGCTGCTTGATATCGTTGAGCGCCACCGCCTGGCTCAGGTCGATCTTGCCCTTGAAGCGCCTCTGCAAGCCATGCCACAGCTTGAGCACCTCCAAGGTCAGGCGCGCCAGGCGCTCGGCATGCTCGCTCCAATTGCCACGCTTGCGTTCGGCCAGCGAGGCCAGGGCCGCGCCATCACGGGGCAGCGGGTCTTCGCCTTCGAGCACGCAACTGTCGAGACTGGCCAACAGGATATCCTCCACCAGTGCCTCGACCCGGCCCAATTCGCGATACAACAAGCCCAATTCGGTCAGCCCCGGCAGCTTGCCGCGCAGGAACTTGGCCGGCTCGGCCAGCTGTTGCAGCAGCAGGCGCTGCAGGGCACGTCGGTGCTGGAACTCGGCCTCGGCCTGGGTCGAGAACCGCCCCTCGCGCACCGTGCCGTTGTCCTCGACCAGTGCCGGGTACACGGTCATCGACAGCCCGGCAATCTTCTGCTGGGCGGTCTGCGCCACTTGCTCGAATACCTTGGCCTGCACCGGCTGCTCGGCCTTGTCGTTGCGCGGCAAGGCCAGGGCGGCCTGGCTGGCGGCGGCAAAACGGGCAGTCAGTTCGGCCAGGTCGCGGCCCTCGCCGAGGAACTTGCCCTGGGCATCGACCACTTCGATGTTCATGCGCAGATGGCCCTCGACCAGCCCGGTCGCTTCCGCCCAGGCCTCGTCGGACACCCGCGCCCCGGTCATGCGCAGCAGCTCATGGCCCAGTGCCTGGGGCAACGCGCCCTGGCCGAAGACCATGCGCGACAGTGCCGCCTTGACGAAGTCCGGCACCGGCACGAAGTTCTTGCGCAGGGCCTTGGGCAGGTTGCGCACCAGGGCGATGCACTTGGCCTCGAGCAGGCCCGGCACCAGCCATTCCAGGCGTTCGCCCGGCAGGTTGGGCAGCAACGGCGCCGGCACCCGTACGGTGACGCCGTCACGGGGGTGGTTCGGTTCGAAGTGGTAGCTCAGCGACAGGCGCAATTCGCCCACCTGCAGATGGTCGGGGTACTGCGCTGCGGTGACCTCGCTGGCCTCGCGGGCCAGTACGTCCTCCTCGCGCATGATCAGCAAGTTGGCGTCCTTCTGGCTGGTCATCCGGTACCAGGCATCGAAGGTCGCGGTCTGGTGGATCTCCGCGGGCAGGCGCGCTTCGTAGAAGGCGTACAGGGTTTCTTCGTCAGCCAGAATGTCGCGCCGGCGGGCCTTGGCCTCCAGTTCGTCGAGCTGCTCCAGCAGGCGCTTGTTGGCCGCCAGGCACTTGGCCCGGGACTGGATCTCGCCGCCGACCAGGCCATCGCGGATGAACAGCTCGCGGGAAGTGACGGGGTCGATCGGACCGAAATGCACCGGGCGGCGTCCGACCAGGATCAACCCGTACAAGGTGATCTGCTCGTAGGCCACCACCTGGCCGCGCTTCTTCTCCCAGTGCGGTTCGAAGTGGTTCTTCTTGATCAGGTGGGTGGCCAGCGGCTCGATCCAATCCGGCTCGATCTTGGCCACCATGCGCGCATACAGCTTGGTGGTTTCCACCAGTTCGGCGGCCATCACCCACTGCGGCCGCTTGCGGCCAATGCCCGACGACGGGTGAATCCAGAACCGCCGCTGGCGTGCGCCCTGGTAGTCGCCCTCCTCGGTCTTCTGGCCGATCTGGCTGAGCAGGCCGCTGAGAATCGCCTTGTGCATGCGCTGGTAGTCGCAGGCATCCTTGTTCACCGTCAATTGCAGGTCGCGACAGATCAGCGCCAGCTGGCGGTGGGCGTCGCGCCACTCGCGCAGGCGCAAGTAGTTGAGGAAGTTCTTGCGGCACCAGTTGCGCAGCGGGTTGGCGGTCAGCGCCTGGCGCTGCTCCTCGAAGCCGCGCCACAGGTTGACCAGCGCGGCGAAGTCGGAATCGACATCCTTCCACTGGGCGTGGGCCTGGTCGGCGGCCTGCTGACGCTCCGGTGGGCGTTCGCGAGGGTCCTGCACCGACAATGCGCTGGCGACGATCAGCACTTCCTGCAGGCTGCCCTGACGGGCGCCTTCGAGCAGCATGCGGCCCAACCGTGGATCGATCGGCAGACGCGCCAGCTGGCGGCCCAGCGGCGTCAGCTGGTTCTCGCGATTGACCGCCGACAGCTCCTGCAACAGGTTGAAGCCGTCACTGATGGCCTTGCCATCCGGCGGCTCGATGAACGGAAAGGCGTCGATGGCGCCGAGGCGCAGGTGCAGCATCTGCAGGATCACCGCCGCCAGGTTGGTGCGCAGGATCTCCGGATCGGTGAACGCCGGCCGGCCGTTGAAGTCGTCCTCGCTGTACAAGCGGATGCAGATGCCCGGCTCGACCCGGCCGCAACGGCCTTTACGCTGGTTGGCGCTGGCCTGGGACACCGCCTCAATGGGCAGGCGCTGGACCTTTGCGCGGTAGCTGTAGCGGCTGATGCGCGCGGTGCCGCTGTCTATCACGTAGCGGATGCCCGGCACGGTCAGCGAGGTTTCGGCGACGTTGGTCGCCAGCACCACGCGCCGGCCGCTGTGGGACTGGAAGATCCGCTGCTGCTCGGCTGGCGACAGCCGCGCATACAGCGGCAAAATCTCGGTGTGGCGCAACTGCGCCTTGCGCAGGATCTCGGCGGCGTCGCGGATCTCGCGCTCGCCGGGCAGGAACACCAGTACATCGCCCGGGCCCTTGCCCTGGCTGCGCTCGTACTGGGCGATCTCGTCGAGGCTGGCAAGGATCGCCTGGTCAACGGAAAGGTCGTCCTCGACCTGGTTGCCCTCCTCATCCTGTTCGCTGGTCAGCGGGCGGTACCAGGTTTCCACAGGGTAGGTACGGCCGGACACCTCGATGATCGGCGCGCCGTCGAAGTGCTTGGAGAAGCGCTCCAGGTCGATAGTCGCCGAGGTGATGATCAGCTTCAGGTCAGGGCGGCGGTGCAGCAAGGTCTTGAGGTAGCCGAGCAGGAAATCGATGTTCAGGCTGCGCTCGTGAGCCTCGTCGACGATGATCGTGTCATAGCGTTCGAGGAAGCGGTCGTGCTGGGTCTCGGCCAGCAGGATACCGTCGGTCATCAGCTTGACCAGGGTGTTCGAATCGCTCTGGTCCTCGAAGCGCACCTGGTAGCCCACCAGCGCCCCCAACGGCGTGCCCAGCTCCTCCGCGACCCGCGCCGCGACGCTGCGCGCGGCGATTCGCCGAGGCTGGGTGTGGGCGATCAGGCCGTGGCTGCCACGGCCCAACTCCAGGCAGATCTTCGGCAACTGGGTGGTCTTGCCCGAACCTGTCTCGCCGGCGATGACCAACACCTGGTGCTCAGCCAGGGCCTTCTTGATCTCGTCGCGCTTGGCGGCGATGGGCAGGTTGTCGTCGTAGCGAACGCTCGGCACGCTCTGCTGGCGCGCGGTGACCTGGGCGCAGGAGGCCTGTACCTTTTCCACCCACTGCGCGAGCTTGCCCTCGTCGGGGCGCTTGCGCAGCTCGTGCAATTGCCGGCGCAACCGATGGCGGTCGGCGATCATGGCGTGGTCGAGGTTCTTCAGCAGTTGGTCGATGGCGTGGTCTGTCATGGGGCTTTTTAATGATGCAGGCGAGTGCTGCTTTTTCATGATCGGCAGGCGTAAGAGGCGCGATTGTCGCAGATTTGCCCGCGGGATGCTGCCTGTTGCGGCTCTGGCGCAGGTCAAGCCCGACACGGGCCCTGCACGAATGTTTAGCTTCCACCGGAATGAACGTCGCCATTCACTGATTTAATCAACCTTACCGGCCATGTGAGTATCGAGAGATGCTTCCCACCCCGATGATCGCCCGCCCGCTGCCCCACCCTTCGCTGCCGAAGGCCAGGGCCTGTGTCGGAGAAAATCCGCTGGTGCACATCATCCTCGCCTTCTGGGCCCTGTGGCACTGCCGCCACGCGCGCCCACCGGACACTTCGCTTACGCACCCCTGACCCGACCCGGCCACCCTTGGCCGATTGACTCAGCCTGACCGCTCGCCTGCGCGGCGGTCCTGCGTGCCCCAGAGCGAATCCACCATGCACTTTGCCCCCGCAGAGCAAGCCAGGCGTTTCCTGGCCGATAACCCCGATATCGACCTGATCGAACTGTTCATCCTCGACGCCAACGGCGTACCCCGCGGCAAGCTGCTGCATCGCGAAGAACTGCTGGCAGTGTTCGACAGCGGCCGCCCGCTGCCCAGCACCATCCTCGGCCTGACCCTCAACGGCGATGATGTGGAAGACTCCGGCCTGGTCTGGGACGTCGGCGACATCGACTGCCGCGCCTACCCGCTGGATGGCAGCCTGGTGCGCCTGCCCTGGCGCCGGGTGCCGACCGCCGCCGTGCAGGTCAGCATGCACCCCAGCGAAGGCCTGCCGGCCAGCGTGGCGGATCCGCGTCATGTGCTGCTGCGGGTGATCGACGCCCTCAAGGCCGATGGCCTTCACCCGGTGATGGCCTGCGAGCTGGAGTTCTACCTGCTCGACCAGCAGCGCGATAGCCAGGGCCGGCCACAGCCGGCGCTGGACAGCGACGGCGGCCGCCCGCGCGGTACCCAGGTCTATGGCTTGCGCGAGCTGGAGCAGATCGAACCGTTCCTTGCCGACCTGTATGCTGCCTGCAAGGCCCAAGGCATCCCTGTGCGCACAGCGATCTCAGAGTACGCCCCGGGGCAGGTGGAAATTACCCTGGAGCACGGCGATGCGCTCCAGGCCATGGACCAGGCCGTGCGCTACAAGCGTCTGGTCAAGGGCATTGCCAATGCCCATGGCATGCAGGCCTGCTTCATGGCCAAGCCGTTCGCGCAACTGGCCGGCACCGGCATGCACATGCACCTGAGCCTGGCGGACGCCGCTGGCAACAACCTGTTCGCCAGCGAAGACAAGGCCGGCACCCCACTGTTGCGCCAGGCGGTGGCCGGCATGCTGCGCCACCTGCGTGAGTCGCTGCTGTTGTTCTGCCCCAACGCCAACTCGTTCCGCCGCTTCCAGGCCAACAGCTATGCCCCGCTGGCGCCGACCTGGGGCGTGGACAACCGCACCGTCAGCCTGCGCGTGCCCGGCGGCCCGGCCAACAGCCGGCATGTGGAGCACCGCATCTGCGGCGCCGACGCCAACCCCTACCTGGCCGCCGCCGCGATACTTGCTGCCGCACACCAGGGCATCCGCGAACAGCTCGATCCCGGCGCGCCAGTCGAAGGCAACGGCTATGCCCAGGCCAGCGAGTACCTGCCCACCGACTGGCTGACTGCCCTGGAAGCCCTGGAGCAGTCGGCCTGGGCACGGGAGGCGCTGGGCGAGGCCTTCCTCGGCGTGTACCTGAAGGTCAAGCGTGCCGAGTACCGCCAGTTCATGGCCGAGGTCGGCGAACAGGACTGGCGCTGGTACCTGCATCAGGCCTGACAGACGAACTACAACAAGGAACACCCATGAACGCAGCACTGAACAACGGGCCGGCCCAGCGCGCGCCGTCCTACTACAGCGCCACCCTCAATGACGCGACCGAATACCCCACACTCAAGGGCACGGTGCAGGTGGACGTGGCGATCATCGGCGGCGGCTTCACCGGCGTGGCCACTGCGGTGGAGCTGGCCGAACGTGGCCTGAAGGTAGCCATCGTCGAGACCAACCGCATCGGCTGGGGCGCCAGTGGGCGCAACGGTGGCCAGGTCACCGGCAGCCTGTCGGGCGACGAGGCCATGCGCACGCAGATGCGCGACCGTCTGGGCGCCGAGGTGGACGACTTCATCTGGCACCTGCGCTGGCGCGGCCACCAGATCATCGAACAGCGCGTCGAACGCTACGGCATCCAGTGCGACCTCAAGCACGGCCACCTGCACGCGGCGATGAAACCTTCGCACATGACCGAACTGCGCGCCTTCGAGGCCGAAGCCCAGCGCCGCGGCATGGGCGACCTGGTGCAGTTGCTCGACAGCGAAGCCATGCAACAGCACCTGCAGAGCCCGCTGTACCTCGGCGCGTTGAAGAACCGCCGCAACCTGCACCTGCATCCGCTCAACCTGTGCCTGGGCGAGGCCCGCGCCGCCCATGGCCTCGGCGCGCTGGTGTTCGAGAATTCCGAAGTGCTGGAGATCATCCACGGCCCTCGTCCGGCCGTGGTCACGGCGCAGGGACGGATCGAGGCACGCCAGGTAATGCTGGCCGGCGACGTCTACCACAAACTGGAAAAACGCCAGCTCAAGGGCAAGATCTTCCCGGCCATGGGCGGCATCGTCACCACCGCGCCACTGGGCGACCTGGCCGACCAGATCAACCCGCAGGACCTGGCGGTGTACGACTGCCGCTTCGTTCTCGACTACTACCGCCTGACCGCCGACAAACGCCTGCTGTTCGGCGGCGGCGCCAACTACTCCGGGCGCGACTCACGAGATATCGAAGGCGAACTGCGTCCGTGCATCGAGCGTACCTTCCCGGCGCTCAAGGGGGTGCCGATCGAATTCCAATGGAGCTGCGCGATGGGCATCGTGGTCAACCGCATCCCGCAGCTGGGCAAGCTGTCGGACAACGTCTGGTACTGCCAGGGGTACTCCGGGCACGGCATCGCTACCAGCCACATCATGGGCGAGATCATGGCCGAGGCACTGACGGGGACGCTGGGGAAATTCGATACCTTTGCGGCGTGCAAGCACATCAAGGTGCCGATGGGAGACTTGCTGGGGAATCCGCTGCTGGCGGCGGGGATGTGGTACTACCAGATGCTGGAAAAGTTGCGCTGAATTTCATATCGCCAACGTGGGAGCGGGCTTGCCCCGCTCCCACGCCTCAATCCCAGAGCAGACTGCGGATCAGGCGATCTTCTTCAGGCCCTGCTTTTTCAGCTCTTCGTCACGCAACTCGCGGCGCAGGATCTTGCCAACGTTGGTAGTCGGCAGCGCATCGCGGAACTCGATGGCCTTGGGCACCTTGTAGCCGGTGACGTTGGCACGCATGTGCTCCATGACCTGTTCCTTGGTCAGTGTCATGCCAGGCTTGACCACGATGAACACCTTGATTACCTCGCCAGACTTCTCGTCCGGGACACCGATGGCCGCGCACTGCAACACACCTGGCAGCGTGGCAAGCACATCTTCGAGCTCGTTGGGGTACACGTTGAAGCCGGACACCAGAATCATGTCCTTCTTGCGATCGACGATGCGCATGTAGCCATCAGGCTGGATCAAGGCAATGTCACCGGTTTTCAACCAGCCATTGCTGTCGATGATCTCGGCGGTGGCATCGTCCCGCTGCCAGTAGCCCTTCATCACCTGCGGCCCCTTGATACACAGCTCGCCCACCTCGCCCAGGGGTAGTTCCTGGCCGTTGTCGTCGATGATCTTGCACAGGGTGGACGGCACCGGGATACCGATGGTGCCCACCTGGTTGGCCGAGGTCGGGTTGACTGCCGCCACCGGGCTGGTCTCGGTCATCCCGTAACCTTCGCAGATGGCACAACCAGTCACCGCCTTCCAGCGCTCGGCCACGCTCATCTGCAGCGCCATGCCACCGGACAGGGTGATCTTCAGCGCCGAGAAATCGAGGTTGCGGAAAGTCTCGTTGTTGCACAGGGCGACAAACAGCGTGTTGAGGCCGATGAAGCCGCTGAACTTCCACTTGCCCAGTTCCTTGACCATCGCCGGCAGGTCACGCGGGTTGCTGATCAGCACGTTGTGGTTGCCGATCAGCATCATGGCCATGCAATGGAAGGTAAAGGCGTAGATGTGGTACAGCGGCAGCGGAGTGATGAGAATCTCGCAACCTTCGTGCAGGTTCGAGCCCATCAGCGCACGGCACTGCAGCATGTTGGCCACCAGGTTGCGATGGGTGAGCATCGCGCCCTTGGCCACGCCGGTGGTACCGCCGGTGTACTGCAGCACGGCGACGTCGCCAGGCTGCGGGTTGGCCTCGGTGACCGCGCCGCCCTTGCCCAGCGCCAGCGCGTCATTGAAGCGCACCGCGCCCGGCAGGTGGTAGGCCGGCACCATTTTCTTCACGTACTTGATGACGCTGTTGATCAGCAGGCGCTTGAGTGGTGGCAACAGGTCGGCCACTTCGGTGACAATGACGTGCTTGACCTGGGTCTTGGGCACCACCTTTTCCGCCAGGTGCGCCATGTTGGCCAGGCACACCAACGCCTTGGCGCCGGAGTCGTTGAACTGGTGCTCCAGCTCCCGCGCAGTGTACAGCGGGTTGGTGTTGACCACGATCAGCCCGGCACGCATGGCGCCGAAGACGGCGACAGGGTACTGCAGGACATTGGGCAACTGGACCGCGATGCGGTCACCCGGCTTCAGGTCGGTATGCTGCTGCAGCCAGGCGGCGAAGGCACCGGACAACGTGTACAGCTCGCCGTAGGTGATGGTCTTGCCCAGGTTGCTAAAGGCAGGTTTGTCGGCAAAGCGTTGGCAGGATTGCTTGAGTACCGCCTGGATATTGGGGAATTCGTCAGGATTGATGTCCGCCGTGACCCCGGCTGGGTACTTATCCTTCCAAAAATGTTCGATCATGGAAGCCCGCTCCTTCAGCAACAGCGAATTCGGTACGCGTCGATGCGCTTATTATTGATATGAGAGGACGGCTCATTGCAAACCGGATCCTCTGAAAGCGCGCCGAGAGTAACAGCTTTGCAAGGGGTCGCCTAGAGGCCGGAATGGGCCGACAGGTCACAAAAATGACTCAATGAACAATACAGGTCATTTTTAGAGTAATTATACAAAATGTCGCGAAAGCGCCTGAAAATCTCGATCTAGACAGGTTTTACAGGCGCTGGCTTGCCCCTTGATGGCGTCTTGCCTGGCAATGGCCTTCACCCAGGCTCACGCGATCATGGGACAAACCCGCTCCTGCTATCAGGCAATATCACGCAATTCCCGACGCAGGATCTTGCCCACCGGTGTCATCGGCAGCGAATCGCGCAGCACGATGTGCTTGGGCACCTTGTAACCGGTGAAATTGCTCTTGCAGAACGCCTTGAGCTCATCGACGCTCACCCCGCCCGCACGCGGCACCACGAACAGCTTCACCGCTTCGCCGGTGCGCTCGTCCGGCACGCCGATCACCGCGCAGCTGGCCACCTGCGGATGGCCCATCACCACGTCCTCGATCTCGTTGGGATACACGTTGAAGCCCGAGACGATGATCATGTCTTTCTTGCGGTCGACGATCCGCGTGTAGCCGTCCGGGTCGATGATCGCGATGTCGCCGGTCTTCAGCCAGCCTTCGCTGTCCAGCACCTGGGCGGTAGCCTCCGGCTGCTGCCAATAGCCCTTCATCACCTGCGGCCCCTTGATGCACAACTCGCCACGCTCGCCCAACGGTTGTTCGTGACCGTCATCGTCGATCACCTTGAACCCCGTGCCAGGTACCGGGATCCCCACCGTTCCCAGGCGCGCCAGCTGGCCATAGGGGTTGGTGCTGGCCGCTGGCGAGGTCTCGGTCAGGCCGTAGCCTTCGACGATGCGGCAACCCGTGAGCGCCTCCCAGCGCTCGGCGGTGGCCTTGACCAGCGCGGTGCCGCCGGAATTGGTGATCTTCAGCGCGGAGAAATCCAGCGACTTGAACCCCGGGTTGTCCATCAGCGCGACGAACAGGGTATTCAGGCCTACCAGCGCCGAGAACCGCCACTTGCCCAGTTCCTTGATGAACCCCGGAATGTCGCGGGGGTTGGTGATCAGCACGTTGTGATTGCCGGTTACCATCATGCACATGCAGTTCGCGGTAAAGGCATAGATGTGGTACAGCGGCAGCGGCGCGATCATCACCTCCTGCCCTTGCTTGATCAGCGGCTGGCCATCGGGCCCGTGCTGGCCGAAACAGGCCAGGACCTGAAGCATGTTGGCCACCAGGTTGCCATGGGTGAGCATGGCCCCCTTGGCCAGGCCCGTGGTCCCGCCGGTGTACTGCAGCACCGCGACATCGTCGAGCGTCTGCGCCACTGGTTGGTGGTTGAGCCGTTGCCCCTGGCGCAGGACGTGCTTGAACGAGACCGCCTGGGGCAGCCGATAGGCGGGGACCATCTTCTTCAGCTTGTCGACCACAGTGTTGATCAGCCAACCCTTGGCCGCCGGCAGCAAGTCGCCCATCTTCGCTTCGATCAGGTACTCGATGCCGGTGTCGGGCAGCACCTCCTGCACGCGCTTGCCGAACATGTTCAGGTACACCAGCGCGCGGGCGCCGGAGTCCTTGAACTGATGGCGCATCTCGCGCTCGGTGTACAACGGGTTGGTGTTGACCACCACCAGCCCGGCGCGCAAGGCGCCGAACACGGCGATCGGGTATTGCAGGACGTTGGGCATCTGCACCGCGATGCGGTCGCCCGGCGCCAGGTCGGTGTGCTGCTGCAACCAGGCGGCGAAAGCCGCCGAGTAGCGTTCGAGGTCCGCGTAGCTCAGGGTGACGCCAAGGTTGCTGTATGCCGGCCGGTCGGCGAAGCGCTTGCAGGAGCGTTCGAACACGTCGACCACGGAGGTATAGGCATTCATGTCAATGGTGGAAGGCACGCCCGCCGGGCGCTTGTCGTTCCAGAAATCGGCTTGCATTTATTGTTGTTCCTCTACCGGGACGTCCCTGACCTGATCGCCTGATGGCAAAAAGGTGTTCAGCCGACGTTAGCAGCTCTGTCGAGGGTGGCAAATACGCCAAGTGCCGCCATTAACATTGTGAATCTCTTTTCTACCCTTCCTGCAATCGAGCGCTTTGCGCATACACTGTTGGCGAACCTTCGCGCGCAAGGACCCGCCATGCCCCATGACGCCTTCTGGCTCCCCGCCAGCGAGCACTGCAGTCTTTATGTTCATCAATGGCTGCCCGCCACGCCGGTCAAGGCCGTGGTGTTGCTGGCCCACGGCATGGCCGAGCATGCCGGGCGCTACCAGCGCCTGGGCCATGCCCTCAATGCAGCTGGCTACGGGCTGCTCGCCCCCGACCTGCGCGGCCATGGCCGTACCGCCGAACTGGGCAGCCTGGGCTTGTTCGCCCGCCATAATGGCTGGAATGCCGTGGTCAACGACCTGGGCCTGTTGGCACAGCACGTCGGCCAGCAGTTCCCGGGCACCCCGCTGTTCCTGTTCGGCCACAGCATGGGCAGCTACATCGCCCAGGCTTACCTGCTGCACCACAGCGCCAGCCTGCAAGGCGCGATCCTCAGCGGTTCGAACTTCCAGCCGGTGGCACTGTACCGGTCCGCGCGCCTGATCGCCCGGTTCGAAGCCTGGCGCCAAGGCCCCCTGGGCAAGAGCGCGCTGATCGACTGGCTGTCGTTCGGCTCGTTCAACAAGGCCTTCAAACCCAACCGCACGGCATTTGACTGGCTCAGCCGCGATGCCGGGGAAGTGGACAAGTACATCGCCGACCCGTTGTGCGGCTTCCGTTGCAGCAACCAGCTGTGGCTCGACCTGCTGCAGGGGTTGGCACAGATCAGCCAGCCCAGGCACCTAGGGCAGATCGACCCAAACCTGCCTATTTTGGTGATCGGCGGCGAATGTGATCCGGTGAGTGCCGGCAAGCGTCTCACCCATCTGGCCGACGCCCTGCGCGCGACCGGCAACCGTCATGTACAGTTGCGCATCTACCCCGGCGCACGCCACGAAGTGCTCAACGAAACCCATCGCGACGAGGTCACCGCCGAGATCATCGGCTGGCTGGACCAGGCGCTGGCCCTTGGCCGCCCTGCCCGCAGTGAATGATCGGCCACCTCGCGCGCCTTACAAGGAAGCCTCGATGACCCAGGTCACCAACACCCCTTACGAAGCCCTCGAAGTCGGCCAGAAAGCTGAGTACAAGAAGTCTGTCGAAGAGCGCGACATCCAGCTGTTCGCCGCCATGTCCGGCGACCACAACCCGGTGCACCTGGACGCCGAGTTCGCCGCCAAGAGCATGTTCCGCGAGCGCATCGCCCATGGCATGTTCAGTGGCGCGCTGATCAGCGCCGCGGTGGCCTGCACCTTGCCTGGCCCGGGCACCATCTACCTGGGCCAGCAGATGAGCTTCCAGAAGCCGGTGAAGATCGGGGACGAATTGACCGTGCGCCTGGAAATTCTCGAGAAGCTGCCCAAGTTCAAGGTGCGCATCGCCACCAATGTGTACAACCAGAACGATGAGCTGGTCGTCAGTGGCGAGGCCGAGATCCTCGCGCCGCGCAAGCAGCAGACGGTCGAGCTGGTCAGCCCGCCGAACTTTGTCGCCAGCTGATTCACCACGCCGGCCATCGCGGGCACGCTGGCGATAGCTCAGCCCAGTTCGCGTAACCGCCGTTCGATATGCCGCCGTTCCGGCCCCTGGCGGGTGAGCCTCAGCGCTTGCTGCCAGGCATCCCGGGCCTGATCGAGGTTGCCCAGCTGCCGGTGCAGTTCGGCGCGCGCGGCATGGGCCAGGTGATAATCACCCAGCTCACCCCGCTGCAGGATTGCCTCCACCGCCTGCAACCCCACCTGGGCGCCGTCCCGCCTGGCCAGCGCCGCCGCCCGGTTCAGCTCCACCACCGCTGATGGCCAGTGACGCTGCAGCACATCGTACAGGCCGATGATCTCGTCCCAATCCGTGGCCTCGGCGCTGGGCGCTTCGGCATGCACCGCGGCTATGGCCGCCTGCACGGTATACGGCCCGAAGTCGCGACTGCGCAGTGCCTGCTGGACCAGTTGGCTGCCCTCGTCGATCTGCCCGCGATCCCACAAGCTGCGATCCTGCTCATCCAGCAGCACCAGCTCACCATGGGCATCGCTGCGAGCCCGCTGCCGCGATGCCTGCAGCAGCATCAACGCCAAGAGCCCATGCACTTCGGCATCGGGCAGCAACTGGGCCACCAGACGCCCCAGGCGGATCGCCTCATCGGTCAGCTCGCGAGTAGTGACATCTTCGCCCGCCGAGGCCGAGTAGCCTTCGTTGAATACCAGGTAGATGACCCGCAGCACGCTTTCCAGGCGTTCGGGCAGCTCGCTCAGCTCCGGCACCTGATAGGGAATCTTCGCATCACGGATCTTGGCCTTGGCACGCACGATGCGTTGGGCGATGGTGGCCGGGCTTTGCAGGAAGGCTCGGGCGATCTGCTCGGTGGTCAGATCACACACCTCGCGCAGGGTCAACGGCACCTGGGCGTCGGAAGCCAGCGCCGGGTGACAGCAGGTGAAGATCAGCCGCAGTCGGTCATCGGCCAGCAACGTCTGCTCGCCCGGATCGTCCGCTTCGCGTTCGAGCAACATGATCAGGTCGGCCTGGGAGCGGTCGAAGCGGGCACGCCGGCGCAGGGCATCGATGGCCTTGAAGCGGCCGACAGACACCAGCCAAGCCCGCGGGTTGTCCGGGATACCATCACGCTGCCAGCGTTGGACGGCAATGAAGAAGGCATCGTGCATGGCCTCCTCGGCCAGGTCGAAGTCCCCCAGCAGGCGGATGAGGGTCGCCAGGATCCGCCGCGAATCGCGGCGGTAGACAGCCTCCACCTCCTGGCGGACTTGCGCTTCCCCCACCATCAATCGGGCTTTCCCTGCTGACTCATGCGGCTTTTCTCCCGTTGCGTCAGGGTTGCAGTTCACGCACCGGCCGAACCTCGACGCTGCCCACCCGGGCTGCCGGGATGCCCTTGGCGATGTTCAGCGCCTCGTTGAGGTCACGGGCATCGACCAGGTAGAAACCGGCCAGTTGCTCCTTGGTTTCGGCGAACGGGCCATCGGTCAGGCTCATCCGCCCGGCGCGTACACGTACCGTGGTGGCCGTCTGCACAGGCTTGAGCGCCTCGGCGGCGAGCATGCGCCCGCTGCCCTGGATGGATTCGGCGTAGGCCATGCATTCGGCGTCTTCGGGGCTGTCGGGCAGGCTGTGCAACAGCGCTTCATCACAATAGACCAGGCACAGGTATTTCATGATCGTCTCCAGCAGGTCGGCTCGGTGCGGTGGGCGATGAGCGGTATCAGGGCTTGAGGTCGAACAAGGCTTTTTGCGTTTCCATGTCGAACGGCGCCGACCAATGCTCGTGGATCACTTGCCATTGGCCGCCGCTGCGCCGATAGCCGACCGTGGCGCGCATGAAGCCGCACTGGCTTTCGTCGTCGCCCGGGCCACAGCGATTGAGCCAATGAGCCAGGGCCAGGTCGCCGTCGGCGTATACCTTCAGCTCCGCCAGTTCGAAGACCATCGGCCCCGTGCACATGCCCATGCACATTTCCCAGTGTGCGCGGTAGGCGGCCTTGCCCTTGAACTGCAGGGCCTGGATGGCATCGAAGGCGAGAATGTCGTCGGCATAGGGTGCCACGATACGGTCCACGTCGCGCTCGCGCACGGCCTGCATCCACTGCTCGATCAGTTGACGAAGTTCAGTCTCGGCTGCGCTGTTCATCGGTGCTTCCTCCCAGCGTTCAACAATGATTGGCGCCGGTGCATTCCGGCGCCTTCACCCATGGTCGAACGGGAAAATGGAGAATCGACAATCCGATGAGAAAAAACAGTCAGCGGCACAGAACAGCCCGAATGATCAGGCCGGTACTGCCAGGATGAATTCGCGGTAACCGGAGAGCACCACGTAACCTGCGAAATAGCAGAAGATCGCCGCCGACAACAGGTACGACCAGGTCAGCAGGCGATCACCAAGCAGCCGCCCGCCATGACTGGCGATACCGCACAACGAGACACACCAGAGTAGCCCTGCGGCAAAGAAGCCACCGAGGAACAGGCCCGCATCCAGCGCGCTGCCGGCGCCGGAGCGGGAGATCAGTACGCCGCCGACTGCGGCGAACCAGAGAATCGCGCTGGGCGATGACATGGCCAGGAAGATACCGCGCAGGAATTCGCGCCAGCCCGATTCGATCACTACCTGGCCACGCGACTCCAGGTGCCCGCCGCGCCACGCCGCCAGCAGCATCTTCACCGCGAACCACGCCAATAACGCGGAGCCCCCCAGCCACAACGTCCAGCGCACGCTTTCGAACTGCAGCAAAACGGTCATGCCGGCCAGGGCCGCAATGGCGTAGATGAGATCGCCGACGCAGGTCCCCAGCCCAAGCCAGAAGCCCTGAAGAAACCCCCGCTGCATGGCCAGGGTAATCATGGCGATGTTGGCCACGCCGATGTCCAGGCACAGGGACAGGCTGAGGAGGAAACCATTTGAAAAGGGCATGGCAGGCTCGACTGCAGACGAAAGTCAGCGATTGAACCTGAATGCCCCCTGGCGGTACAGGAGGAATTTGCAGGTCAGGCCATCGCAACCTTTCATACAGGATCTTTCGTCCCCATCAACACCTGCGCATAGCGCCCGCGATCCACGTTCGCGCCACTGAGAACCACCGCCACCCGCTTGCCCGCCTGACGCCCACTCTCCTGCATCAGTGCAGCCAGGGCAGCAGCGCCGGCACCTTCGGCGGTGTTGTGGGTGGTTTCGTGGTAGAGGCGCATGGCTTCGGCGATCTCCTCGTCGCTCACCCGCACGATGCGCGCGGCATTCTCGCGTACCATCGCAAAGGCGTCGGGATGTGGCATGCGGCAGGCCATGCCGTCGGCGAAGGTATCGGCGCTGGCGGTGGTGACGATGCGGCCCTGCTCGAAGCTCTGGGCATAAGCGTCTGCCACAGTGGATACCACGCCGATGATCTCGGTGGACAACCCAAGCAGGTTGCGCGCCTGGATCAGCCCACAGATGCCCGACCCCATGCCGATCGGCACGTACACACAATCCAGGTCGGCCACGGCCTCGAACAGCTCCAAGGCATAGGTGGCCACACCGCGTACCAGTTCCGGATGGAACGACGGGACCATCGCGTAGCCCCGCGCATCGGCCAGGCGCGCCGCCTCTTCCCGGGCCACGTCGAAGTCCACGCCATGCTCCACCAGCTCCGCACCCAAGGCGCGCATGGCGGCATTCTTCTCCCGCGAATTGCCTTCCGGCACCACGATCACCAGCGGCAAACCGGCCTGGCGCGCCGCCAGGGCCATGCTCTGGCCATGATTGCCACGGGTGGCGGTAACCAGGCCACGGGGGACTGCACCACTGGCCAACAGCGAGCGGACATAGACCAGCCCGCCGCGCACCTTGAAGGCCCCCGTGGGGGCATGGTTCTCGTGCTTGACCCACAGCTGGCAACCCAGCCGCTCGGCCAGCAGCGGCCAGGCGTGCTGTGGAGTCGGCGGCACGTGCTGGTGAACGAAAGCGGCGGCTTCGCGCAGGGCGGGCAAGTCGAACATGGCAAACGTCCTTCATCGGTATGGGCTTGAACCGATCCTAAGCGCCGGGCATTGTATGGGTCCAAATAAATATTGCATGGGTAGCAATTTCGTGTGGATTCCGAACCTCCCGGCCAACGACCAGCCGCGCTACCTGGCACTGGTCGAGGCCATCGCCAACGCCATCGAACAGGGTGAGCTGAAGGTCGGTGAACGCCTGCCCCCGCAACGCCGCCTCGCCTGGGCCCTGGGCCTGAACCCGAGCACCACGCAGCAGGCCTACCGTGAAGCAGCGGCGCGGCACCTGGTGTCCGGGGAGGTGGGACGCGGCACCTATGTGCTGGCCAGCAGCAAGGAAGCGACGCTGTTTCGCCTCAAACAACCCAGCCGCCAGCACTCAGTGATCGACCTGTCGACCAATGTGCCGGTGGCCGATCCCTGCAATCTCGACCTTGAGCACAGCCTGCGCAGATTGCTAGAACAGGGCGATACCACCCTGCTCGACCATTACCTGGGGCCCGAGCAGTTACTGCTGGGGCGGATCGAGGGCGCGCGTTGGCTGAGCAACCGCGGCCTGGACCTCACGCCGGAAGACGTGCTGCTTTGCGGGGGCGCCCAGCAGGCGCTGACCCTCGTGCTGCAGTCGTTGTGCCAGGCGGGCGAGCCGGTGATGGTCGAGGCGTTGACCGCCCCAGGCATCAAGGCGGCCTGTCGCCAGTTGCGCCTGCCTGTGCACGGCGTGGCCCTGGACGAGCAAGGCCTGCTCCCGGACGAACTGGACCGAGTGGTCCGCGCGAGCGGCGCGCGGGTGTTGGTCACCACGCCCACCCTGCACAACCCGACCGGAGCGTGCATGGGCGAGGCCCGGCGCCTGGCGCTGGCACAAGTCGCCAGACGCCACGAACTGCTGGTCATCGAGGATGACGTGTATGGCGCCTTGACCGACCGGCCACCACTCTACCCCTTGCTCGAGGGCCGTGGCGTGCTGATCAGCAGCTTGTCCAAGACCGTGGCCGCCGGCTTGCGCCTGGGCTGGATCGTGGCCCGGCCAGCATTGCTGGAACAGATCGATCCCTATGCCCAGGCCACCCACTGGTCGGTGTCACCGCTGAACCTGCGCATCGCCTGCCAATGGATCGCGGATGGCACTGCCACCCGGCGGCTGGCCTGGCAACGGGAGGAACTGGGCGAACGTTGGCGGCTGGCGCGGACGGTGCTGGACGAGGCGCTGCCAGCCAAGGGCGTGCCGTCGCCGCACATCTGGCTGGCCACGCCTGGAGACGCCCAGGCGCTGGTCGCGCGGTGTCGGGAACACGGGGTGGAGATCGTGCCGGCCAGCGTGTTCGCGGTGGGCACCGACAGCGTCAGGGCCGTGCGGATCAGCCTGTCGGCGGCCCACAGCCGGGCGCAATTGAAGCAAGGACTTGAACTGGTGGGAGCGGGCTTGAGCCGCGATTGCACCTGATACTCATGGCTGCACGCAATCGCGGGACAAGCCCGCTCGCACGCGGCTCAATTGAGCCGGCAACCCTCACCCAATGCACGGTACTGAAGAGTATGGACCTGCCCTTGATGATCCTCGTAGGTCATGGTGGCGGGCACCACTTCGCAGACGTTGGGGATCGTCGACAGGCTGATCACGCGCTTGATGTCGAGGTTGGTGGAATAATCGTACTGCTCGACCACAGGCTGGGTGTCTGCGGTCTTGGCCTGGTCCGCGAAGGCGAACGGGGACATACCGACCAATGCAAGAATCAGTAAGGCTTTCATGGGTGTCGACCTTGATGGCTATCAAGCTGATCGCGTGACTTCTGACGCCGTCAATGGCCCGGAGAAGTTGTCATCAACTGCGAAGATGACACGAAGTACCGATCCCGCTTTATCGTACTGCCGGGGGGATGAGTGAAAGTCTACTCCGCGCCTGAAATAGTTGAACCCCGGAGTCGGACATTCACTCTTGCCGCATTTGCAACAATCTGCGACAAAGCACCGATGAATTCCTGCCTGAGATAGCCACACCGCGTGAACCAAGCATGCTCCCCCTGACCTGCACTCGCCTTCCCCCAACCCAGCGCCGCCTGCTGGACCACTTCTATCGCCAGCACGGCTCGCGCATGCGCGCTGCCGGTGAAGGCGAGCAATGGGTGGCGCGTGCCGCAGAAATCATCGGTGGGATGAACCTGACGCCCATCGGTGGCGATCACTGGCTGACCGGCTTGTTCGTCGCCCCGCAGTGGCGCGGCCAGCAGATCGCATCCCGACTGATAGACGCGGCGCTGGCCGAAAGCAACACGGCGACCTGGCTTTTTTGCCACCCGGACCTGGCGCCTTTCTACCAGCGCCTGGCCTTCACACCGACAACCACCCTGCCCGAGGCCCTGGCCTCACGCCTGGCCCGCTACCAGCGCAGCAAGACCCTGCTGGCGATGAGGCGGGGTCAGTCGTCAGCCACGTCGAGCCCGGGGAACAGCACGTCGGTATAGCCGAACTTGTTGAAGTCCTGGATGCGCGAAGGATACAAACGACCGATCAGGTGGTCGCACTCATGCTGCACCACCCGGGCGTGGAAGCCATCGGCAAAGCGGTTGATCGGGTTGCCCTGCGGATCGATGCCCGAATAACTGATGTGCTTGTAGCGCGGCACCACGCCACGCAGGCCGGGCACCGACAGGCAACCCTCCCAGCCGTCCTCGACCTCCGTGGCCAGCGGCGTGATCACCGGGTTGAGCAGGATGGTGCGTGGCACCGGCTCGGCGTCCGGGTAACGCTCGCTGCGCTCGAAGCCGAAGATCACCAGTTGCAGGTCGATGCCAATCTGCGGCGCGGCCAGGCCGACACCGCCCACATGAGCCATGGTCTCGAACATGTCGTCGATCAGTTGCGCAAGCTCCGGGCTGCCGATCATGTGCTCGGGAACCGGCGGGGCGATGCGCAGCAGGCGTTCATCGCCCATCTTGAGAATGTCGCGGATCATCAGGTATTCGGCTCGCGGGTCTGGGGTTCGGGTGTCACCGGGTGCTCATGGCCGAGCACGGTGATGGTCTGTTGCGGGTTGTCCTGCTCGAATTCCTTTTCGCCTGGGTTCTTGCCCTCGGCCGACATGTGCTCGATCACCGCGTTCATCTCGGCACCCAGCAGCAGCACCGCGGCAGAGATGTAGAAGTACAGCAACAGCACGATGATCGCCCCGATACTGCCATACATGGCGTTGTAGTCGGCAAAGGTCTTCACGTAGTAGGCAAAGCCCAGCGAGGCGACGATCCACACCACCACCGCCAGCACCGAACCTGGGGTGATGAAACGGAATTTCTGCTTCACATCGGGCATCACGTAGTAGATCAGCGCCACCGCCACCATCATCAGAATGATGATCGCCGGCCAGCGCAGGATGGTCCAGACGATGACGACCGCCTCCTCCAGCCCGACCTGTGAAGCGATCCACTCCATCACCTGCGGCCCCAGCACCATCAGCGCCGCCGCTGCCAGGAGCATGCCGGCGATGCCGACGGTATAGATGACCGACAGCGGAATGCGTTTCCACACCGGCCGCCCCTCCGGCACGTCGTAGGCCGCGTTCATCGCGCTCATCATCAGGCGCACACCCGCCGAGGCAGTCCACAAGGCAATCACGATACCCACCGACAGCAGCCCGCCCTTGGACTGCTGCAACTGGTCGATCACCGGGTTGACCTGCTCCAGGGCCTGGGGCGGTAGCACCAGCTCCGACTGCAGGCGCAGCCAGGAGAAGAAGTCCGGCAGATGCAGGAAACCGATCAGGGCGATCAGGAACAGCAGGAAGGGGAACAGCGAGAACAGCATCTGGTAGGCCAGCGCGGAGGCATAGGTGGACATCTCGTCATCGAGAAACTCCTTGACGGTGCGCACCAACACGCGATGCAGGGGCAGGCCGCGCAGGTCGGGGAAAATCATAGCGTCTCCTTTCGCCGCTTGATCGGAATGGCAATGCTGCAAGTCTAATAGACCAGGCGGCGGGCGTGCTGTTCGCTTGTACCTTGCGCACAGTCCAAAGCAAGCGCGGGGCAAGCCCGCCCCCATCTTGCGGGAGCGGGCATGCCCCGCGGCCAGGCTGCGGCGATCAAGGTTTCTTCACGGCATCCTTGACCTTGCCCACGGCCTGTTGCGCCTCGCCTTTCAGTTCCTGGGCCTTGCCCTCGGCGCGCAGCTTGTCATTGTCGGTCACCTTGCCGACGCCCTGCTTGATATTGCCCACGGCCTCGTTGGCCAGACCCTTCGCTTTGTCCTTGGTGCCACTCATGGGATGTCTCCTCGGGGGAAAGACACGGGAAATCGTGTCGACACCTGATCGACCCAAGGCCATTGGCCAGAGTTTCAATTCTTTTGCACCCTGTCAGCCAAACGGCAATTGGCTGGGCTCGATACGCTTGCACGGTTCAGGTTCGGTGATTTCGGGGAAGCGGGCTTGCCCCGCGATAAGCCCCACCCCACAATGTCAGGCCTTACTCGCGTCAACCCGCAGGAACCTGCATGAAACTCGACAAACCCACCGCCATCGCTCGCCGTAACGAGGCGCTGGCCAAGCCGGTACTCACCAGTGCCAACACCCTGTTCGCCATTCTCGACACCAAGCGCAACCTGTGGTGGTTCGAAGTGCCGGTCGCACTGCTGCGCAAGGGCCAGCCCGACTGGGTCAACCTGCTGCTGCACACCCCCGAGAACGACGGGCTGCAGCATCTGAAGGTGCCCACCAACTTCCTCAAGGCTCATCAGGAACAGATGGAAGTACGCAACCCCGGCAAGCGCCGTTCGACCATCAGCCTGGCCCTGAGCGCCGACCGCGACTCACTGCTGCGCGACACCCGCCCAGGTGGCGAGCAGCTGGACTTCAGCGCCTTCGTGCAGGCCTGATCAGGCCCGCTCGATCCGATCGTCATGGATGACGATGCGGCCCTGCTTGAACAACGCGCCGATGGCTTTCTTGAAGTTGCCCTTGCTCACGTTGAACATCTGGCTGATCAGCACCGGGTCGCTCTTGTCACACACCGGCAGCACACCGCCATTGGCCTCAAGGCGCTGCATGATCTGCTCGTGCAGACTGTCGGCCAAGGCCTGGCCCACCGGCTGCAGGCTCAGGGCGATCTTGCCATCACCCCGTACTTCCTTGATGAAGCCCTTCTCGTGCATCCCCGAACGCAGGAACTTGAATACCTCGTTCTTGTGGATCAGGCCCCAGTGGCGGTTGTTGATGATCGCCTTGAAGCCCATCGGCGTCTCGCCGGCCACCAGCAGTTCGACCGGCTGGCCGACGCTGTAGTCCACCGGAGTGCGGTCCAGGTAACGGTCCAGCTTGGCGGTGGCGGTAATACGCCGGGTGCGCTTGTCCAGGTAGGCATGGACCACGCAGTAATCGCCGATCTTCAGTTGCCGCGACTCTTCCGAGTAGGGCATCAACAGGTCCTTGGACAGGCCCCAGTCAAGGAAGATGCCCGCGCCGTTGATGTCCTTGACCTTGAGGCTGGCGAATTCGCCCACCTGCATTTTCGGCTTTTCGGTGGTGGCGATCAGCTGGTCTTCGCTGTCCAGGTAGATGAACACGTTGAGCCAATCGTCCAGCTCCAGCTCGGCATCCTTGGGGAAGTAGCGCCGCGGCAGGAGGATTTCGCCATCGGCGCCGCCGTCCAGGTACAGGCCGAACTCCACGTGTTTCACGATTTGCAAACTGTTGTAACGCCCAAGCAGAGCCATTTCCGAAGATCCTCAAGACAAGGCGGCTATTCTAACACCTGACCCGCCCGGCCGCCCGAGCGCACATTCGCCGGAACCGTCGGCCCCACCGTGCGTCTACCGCCTGGCCAGCCCAGCAAGGATTCGCTCATGCCCCTTCGCCTGCCCAAAGCCCTGCTCCTGCTCATCGGCTTCGCCCTGGCACTGGCGGCCTGCAGCCGCATCGACCTGGCCTACCGCAACCTCGATCGCCTGGTGCCGTGGTCGCTGGGCGACTACCTGGACATGAACCGCGAGCAGAAGCAGTTGCTCGACGAACGGCTCAAAACGCATCTGGCCTGGCACTGCAAGACCCAACTGCCCGGCTACCTCGACTGGCTCGACCGGGTGCAACTGATGGTCGCCAACGACGCGGTCACCGATGAAAACCTGCGCCAACGCACGGTCGAGGCGCGCCAGGCCATTGGCCGGGTCACCGAAGCGATAACCCCCTCTGCCGCGGAACTGCTCAAGGGCATGAATGACAGCCAGGTAGCGGAAATGCGCGAGGCTTTTCGCAAGGACATCGACAAACGCCAGAAGGAATACGTCGACACGCCACTGGCCAAACAGGTCGAGAACCGTGCCGCACGCATGCGCAAGCGCCTCGAGCCCTGGTTGGGCGAGCTCGACGCCGAGCAACGGCTGCGGGTGATGAGCTGGTCGCAGGCCCTGGGTGACCAGAACCGGCAGTGGATCGCCAACCGCGCCCACTGGCAGCAGCAACTGCTGCTGGCGATGGACCAGCGCGCCAGCCCAAGCTTCGAGCCCAGGTTGGCGCAGTTGCTGCAGCGCAAGGAAAGCCTGTGGACACCGGAGTACCGCCAGGCATTCCAGAACACCGAGCGCCAGGCACGCAGCCTGCTGGTGGATCTGCTGAAACAGAGCAGCCCGGCCCAGCGGCAATTTCTGCAGCAGCGGCTGAGCAAGGTGCGTTCGGACTTCAGCGAGCTCAAGTGCCTCAAAGGCTGAACAACCAAAGCCTAACGCCCCTTGCGCCGATAAGGGAACACATCGATCACCTTCCCCGCCCGGATCGCCTCCTGCAGGCCTTTCCAGTAATCGGCGTCGTACAGTTCGCCGTGCAAGCGGCTGAACAAGCGGCGCTGGCCGATGTCGGCGAACAGGAATGGCGGAAACTCCTCGGGGAACACGTCGTGCGGCCCGATCGAGTACCACGGCTCGCCGGACATCTCGTCCTCCGGATAGCGCGGCGGCGGGATGTGACGGAAGTTGACCTCGGTGAGGTAGCTGATCTCGTCGTAGTCGTAGAACACCACCCGGCCATGACGGGTGACGCCGAAGTTCTTCAGCAGCATGTCGCCGGGGAAGATGTTCGCCGCCGCCAATTGCTTGATCGCCAGCCCATAGTCTTCCAGCGCCTCCAGCACCTGGGCTTCGCTGGCCTGCTCGAGGTACAGGTTGAGCGGGGTCATGCGCCGTTCGGTCCAGCAATGGCGGATCAGCACTGTGTCGCCCTCAAGCGCTACGGTGGAGGGGGCCACCTCTAGCAGTTCCGCCAGGCAGTCGGGATCGAACTTGCCCTGGGGAAAGCGAAAATCGGCGAACTCCTGGGTATCGGCCATGCGCCCGACGCGGTCGACGCTTTTCACCAGGCGGTATTTCTCGATCACCGTGGCTCGGTCGACAGTCTTGGACGGCGAAAAGCGGTCCTTGATGATCTTGAACACGGTGTTGAAGCCCGGCAGGGTGAACACGCTCATGACCATGCCGCGCACGCCCGGAGCCATGACAAAGCGGTCGTCGCTGTTGGCCAGGTGGTTGATCAGCGCCCGGTAGAACTCCGACTTGCCATGTTTGTAGAACCCGATCGAGGTGTACAGCTCGGCGATGTGCTTGCCCGGCAGGATGCGCTTGAGGAAGTTGACGAACTCCGCCGGCACCGGCACATCGACCATGAAATACGATCGGGTGAAGGAGAAGATGATCGACACCTCCGCCTCGTCGGTAATCAGCGCGTCGGCCTCGATGCCATGCCCCTCGCGGTGCAGCAGCGGGATCACCAGTGGCCACTGCTCGTCGGGGGTGTACAAGCGACCGACCAGGTAGGCGCCCTTGTTGCGGTAGAGCACCGGGGTGAACAGCTCCACGGTCAGGGCCGGATCCTTGCACACCCAGTCGGGCAGGCATTCGCGCAATTGATCCTCCAGGCGCGCGATGTCGCCTTCCCGGTCGCCATACGGCACGTCGAACGCATAATCGGCAAAGATCGCTCGCAACAAGCCTTTGAGACCGTCCTGCAGCGTATAGGTGCGCGTCTGCGCCGCCCGCTCATGGCCGCGCATCGACGGCCGGGTGGTGTGGATGAACATGCAGCCGTCGCTGATCAGGTCATGGCTGAACAGGCTGCAGAACAACGAGTTGTACCAGGTCTCGGACAGCTCGTCGTCCAGCCGGGGGTCGATCAGACGGATATAGGCGTTCTTGACCAGCGGCCACTGCTCGACGTCCAGCAGCACCGCGGTGTCGAAGCGCTGGCGCAGCCAACCGTTGACCTCGGCGACCTTCTCTTCATACAGGTTGATGCGCGCCGCCGCGGCGTGCTGGATATCCTGCCAGCGCGCCTGTTCGAAGCGCTCGCGGGCGCCGAGGGTGATACGGCGAAAGTGCTCGCGGTAGTCGTCGAAGCCATCGAGGATCATCCGGGCGATGTCGACGGCGGGCCAGGCTGGGGTCATGCGCGTGCCTCTATGCAATGGTCACCGAGAGAGCTTAGTCGGATACGAGCCCTGTGGGAGCCGGCTTGCCGGCGATGAAGCCCGTGAGGCGGCCCCGGATTCACACAGCAAGAAAGCACAAGAATCCCTCGCTCGCCCTGACGTACACTCGCGCCCTGCCCTACCGCCGGAGACCACCGTGAGCCCCATCGCCCTCGCCCGCCTGCTGACCCTTGCCGCTGTCTGGGGCGCCAGCTTCCTGTTCATGCGCATCATTGCCCCCGAGCTGGGCACGGTGCCGACCGCCTTCTTCCGCGTGTCGATCGCCTGCCTGGGACTGATCGCCATCCTCGCCGCCGCCCGCGTGCGCTGGGACTTCGAGGGCAAGCTGGGCGCCTGCCTGGTGCTGGGCATGATCAACTCCGGCATTCCGGCCACGTTCTATTCCGTGGCGGCGCAGGTGCTGCCGGCCGGCTATTCGGCGATCTTCAACGCCACCACGCCGCTGATGGGCGTGCTGATCGGCGCCTTGTTCTTCCGCGAAGCCATGACCCTGCCCAAGCTCTGCGGGATCTTCCTCGGGCTGTTCGGTGTCGGTATCCTCAGCGGTGCCGGCCCGGTGGCGCTGGACATGGCTCTGGTGCAAGGCGCACTGGCCTGCCTGGCCGCCACCACCTGCTACGGCTTCGCGGGCTTCCTGGCAAGGCGCTGGGTCGGCACGCTGGACAGCCGTCTGTCGGCGCTGGGCAGCATGCTCGGCGCCACCTTGCTGCTCAGCCCGCTGTTCGCCTGGAGCGCGCTGACCCAGCCGCCGGCCAGCTGGGGCGGCTGGCAGGTATGGCTGTCGCTCCTGGGCCTGGGGCTGCTGTGCACGGCGTTCGCCTACATCCTGTACTTCCGCCTGCTGAACGAAATCGGGCCGGTCAAGGCCAGTACCGTGACCTTCCTGATCCCGGTGTTCGGCGTGCTGTGGGGGGCGTGGCTGCTGGATGAGCCGCTGTCGATGGCGCACCTGTATGGCGGTCTGCTGATTGGTGCGGCGCTATGGTTGGTGCTGCGCCCGGCACGGCGCTGAAAAAAGGAGCGGGCTTGCCCCGCTCCCAACGCTAGTTGACTCAGGCCTCGGCCGTGCGCAAGGCAGGTTTACGGAACACGAACAGCAAGCCGATCACGATCAGTCCCATCCCCAGCAGACTGAGGGGCGCCAGGCGGTTGCCGAAGATGATGAAATCCATCACCGCCGTGACCGCCGGCACCAGGTAGAACAGGCTGGTGACATTGACCAGGTTGCCCCTTGCGATCAGCCGGTACAGCAGCAGCGTGGCCAGCAGCGAAACCACCAGCCCCATCCACAGCAGCGCCGCGAGGAAACTGGCGTTCCACTGGACGTGCAGCGGCTGCAACGGCGCGAACACCGCGCACATTGCAAAGCCCGCCATGTATTGCAAGGGCAAGGTGCCCATGGGGTTGTCGGTAATGCGTTTCTGCAGGATCGAGCCCAAGGTCATGCTGGCCAGCGCCAGCAGGGCGAACAGCATCCCGGCGAGAGATACCCCACCCAGGTTGATACCCTGGTAGACCACCATCACCAGGCCGCCCAGGCCAAGCCCCAGG
The DNA here is from genome assembly GCF_050586565.1 of Pseudomonas sp. WC1. Lineage (NCBI taxonomy): Bacteria > Pseudomonadati > Pseudomonadota > Gammaproteobacteria > Pseudomonadales > Pseudomonadaceae > Pseudomonas > Pseudomonas sp. WC1. The sequence continues at coordinate 21,004 of NZ_JBOBDQ010000042.1, read as the reverse complement.
CCGAACAATCGGCTCCAGGACCGCTGACGCTCCATCAGCACCACGGTCAGGATCGGTTGCACGCCCATGACCGTGGCCATGACGCCGGGAGTAACGTGGGTGTTCAGCGCCAGCAGGTAGAAGATCTGGTAGGCACCGAGCAATACGCAGCCGGTCCCCAGGGCGCGAACAATGCCGGCCCGGGTACGTGGCCAACGTAATCCGAGCAACGGACCGATCAACAGCAGACCGAACAGCGCCAGGGCCGAACGCAGCAGCAGGAAGGCGAAGGGGCTGGCCTGGGCCAGGCCAAGCTTGGAGACGATCGCCCCGCTGCTCCACAGCAGGACGAACAGGCTGGTCGTGGCCGCCGAGGCCACGGATGCTTTGTTGAGGACAGACATGTATTGCCACCTGTATACGGGCAAATGAGCCGTACGGAGGGCCTATCGCGACTTGCGGGGATAGCCGACCGTGTTCAGTAGGTTGCGAGTGCGGTGGGGAGCGGCCAGCGGCCGGTCAGCCCAGCACCACGACTGCGCAAGGAGGCGGAGCTACGCCGCCTACCACGCCACTGACAGGTGGTGGATAGTGACTGATCATGGCCGGCTGCTGGCTGCCACGCACGACCACGCCCGCGACAGGCGCGAGAACGTAAGCGGTGGTGGAAGGGATGGCTGGCATGAACAGGTCTTCGGGGAAGAGAGTGTTTCGGAATATAGCGGGGGAATCATCGCGGGGCAAGCCTGCTTGCACAAGGTGCGAAAGCAGGCCTGCTCAACCGGATCAGAACAACCAGTGGTACAGGGCGTAGGCGACGACAACCGCCAGTAACGGACGCAGCACGCGGTAGGCCTTGGGGTTGGCACGCTTGAACTGCTTGACCCGGGTGCTGATGACATTGCTGAAGCGCTTGCTCCAGGCATAGGCCTGGTTGATCCCGCCGACACGCTCGTCATCGGTGTTCTGCGGCGCGGTGGCGCGGCCGAGGAAGGCACTGACCTTGCGGTTGATGCGGGTCATCAGCGGGCTGTTGAGCGGGCGCTCGACGTCGCAGAACAGGATCACGCGGGTGACCTCGGTCTCGTTCTTGACCCAGTGCACGAAGGTCTCGTCGAACATCACGTCCTCGCCGTCGCGCCAGGCGTAGGGCTGGCCATCAACGTAGATGCGGCAGTTGTCGGAGTTCGGCGTGGACAGCCCGAGGTGATAGCGCAGGGAGCCGGCAAACGGGTCGCGGTGCGGGTTCAGGTGGCTGCCGCCGGGCAACAGGGCGAACATCGCGCCCTTGACGTTGGGGATGCTGCTGACCAGCTCTACGGTCTTCGGGCACAGCGCTTCGGCCGAAGGCAGCGGTTTGTCGTACCACTTCAGGTAGAAGCGCTTCCAGCCCTTCTTGAAGAACGAACCGAAGCCGGCGTCGTTGTCTTTTTCCGCCGCGCGGATGTAACCCTCGTCGAACAGGCGCATGGCCTCTTCGCGGATCACCTCCCAGTTGTCCTTGAGCACATCCAGCTCGGGGAAGCGCTGGCGGTCCAGGTACGGCTTGGAGGGTACGCCGGAAAACAGGTACATCAGGCTGTTGTAAGGGGCAAACAGCGCCGAATGGTTGACGAACTGGCGCAGCACCGGCAGGCGTGCCTTGCCGCGCAGGTGCACGAACAGCACACTGCCGAAGAACACCAGCAGGACACCGGCCTTGGCGACGAAGGAAAAGGTCATGCAACACTCCTTGGAGGGGAAATCAGGCCATCCCCAGATAGCCGGACATCATAAACCCATCAGAAGCAGCTGCAAGCCAGAAGCTGCACGCGGCAAGCCCAAGCTGATCCGCGTCAATACGGACATGCCCTCGACTTGCGGCGTGCAGCGTGTCGCTTACTGCTGGTTTTCCTGCTCGGTGAACAGATCGCTGAACAGCATGCTCGACAGGTAACGCTCGCCCGAATCCGGCAGGATCACCACGATGGTCTTGCCCTGCATCTCCGGCTTCTCGGCCAGGCGCACCGCCGCCGCCATGGCCGCGCCGCAAGAGATGCCGCAGAGGATGCCCTCCTCCTGCATCAGGCGGATGGCCATGGCCTTGGACTCGTCCTCGGTCACCGTCTCGACCTGGTCGACGATCGACAGGTCGAGGTTCTTCGGCACGAAGCCGGCACCGATGCCCTGGATCTTGTGCGGGGTGGGCTTGAGCTCCTCGCCGGCCAGGGTCTGGCTGATCAGCGGCGAGTTCACCGGCTCCACCGCCACCGACAGGATCGGCTTGCCCTGGGTGTGCTTGATGTAGCGCGACACCCCGGTGATGGTGCCACCAGTGCCGACCCCGGCCACCAGCACATCGACCGCGCCATCGGTGTCGTTCCAGATTTCCGGGCCGGTGGTCTTCTCGTGAATGGCCGGGTTGGCCGGGTTGTCGAACTGGCCCGGCAGGAAGTGCTGCGCCGGGTCGGAAGCGACGATTTCGTTGGCCTTCTCGATGGCGCCCTTCATGCCCTTGGCCTTGTCCGTCAGCACCAGCTCGGCGCCCAGCGCCTTCAACACCTTGCGCCGCTCCAGGCTCATCGAGTCGGGCATGGTCAGCACCAGGCGGTAGCCACGGGCGGCGGCGACGAAGGCCAGGCCGATACCGGTGTTACCCGAGGTGGGTTCGACGATGGTCATGCCTGGCTTGAGCTTGCCGCTGTCCTCGGCGTCCCAGATCATGCTCGCGCCGATCCGGCACTTCACCGAGTAGCCCGGGTTGCGTCCTTCGATCTTGGCCAGGATGGTCACCCCGCGCGGGGCGATGCGGTTGATCTGCACCAGCGGCGTGTTGCCGATGGAATGGGCGTTGTCGGCGTAGATACGGCTCATGGCGGCGGTCCTTGAACAGGAAAAAAGTGCAGGGAAAACCCTGAGGGTAAGCCTGCAATCGGTGAGCGTAAAGCCCGTTCGAACTCGACGAAACGGCCTGCGGTCAACCGCACATGCTCCCGTGGAGAAACCCGATGAAAGCGCGCTACCGCTGGCCACTGCTCGGCTTCGCCAGCCTGGTCGCACTGCTGGTGGCCCTGCACCTGGCCTTGCCTTTCCTGGTGCGTGACTACCTCAACGACAAACTGGCAGACATGGGCGACTACCGCGGCCAGGTCCGCGACGTCGACCTGGCGTGGTGGCGTGGCGCCTATCAGATCAACGGCCTGAAGATCGTCAAGGTCAGCGGCAAGGTGCCGGTGCCGCTGCTCGAAGCGCCGCTGATCGACCTGTCGGTGAGCTGGCACTCGCTTTGGGACGACCGTGCCGTGGTCGCCGAAGTGGCCTTCGTACGCCCTGAACTCAATTTCGTCGACGGCGGCAACAAACAGAACTCTCAGACCGGCCAAGGCACCGACTGGCGCCAGCAACTGGAAAAGCTGCTGCCGATCACCCTGAACGACGTGCGCATCGAACAAGGCACCCTCACCTTCCGCAACTTCAATTCCAGACCGCCGGTGGACCTCAAGGCCACCCGGCTGGACGCAAGCATCCGCAACCTGACCAACGTGCGCGACGAAAAGGGCCGGCGCGATGCCCGCTTCGACGGGACGGCGCTGCTGCTGGGCGATGCCAAGGTGGAAAGCCGCGCTACCTTCGACCCTTTCAGCGACTTCGACGACTTCCAGCTCCGCCTGCGCGCCACCGGCATCGAGCTGCGCCGGCTGAACGACTTCGCCAGTGCCTACGGCAAGTTCGACTTCAATGCCGGGCATGGCGATGTGGTGATCGAGGCCGAGGCCGAGAACGGCCGGCTCAAGGGCTACATCAAGCCGCTGTTGCGCGATGTCGATGTGTTCAATTGGCAGCAGGACGTGGAAGACAAGGACAAGGGCTTCCTGCGCTCGGTGTGGGAGGCACTGGTGGGGGCTACCGAGACCGTGCTCAAGAACCAGCCGAAGAACCAGTTCGCCACTCGCGTGGAACTCAGCGGCAGCGTGCACCAGCAGGACATCAGCGCCTTCGAGGCATTTCTGCAGATCCTGCGCAACGGCTTCATCCAGGCGTTCAACGCACGCTACGAGCAGCCCGCGCCCAAATCCGACTGATCCCTGGGTGACGGACCATTCAGGGACTGAATACCCGGTCTGCGTTTTCACGCGTCGGGCGTGGCGTTATAGTCGCTGACACATCAATAAACATGTATTGCCTGGGCCGGCCCTATCGCCGGCAAGCCAGCTCCCACAGGGAGTGGGTCTGCCCGCAATGACGCCAGCCAGCCACCCCAGAGGATCGGTTCATGAAGTTCGAAGGCACCCGCGACTACGTCGCCACAGATGACCTCAAGCTGGCGGTCAACGCGGCCATCACCCTGGAGCGCCCGTTGCTGGTCAAGGGCGAGCCGGGTACCGGCAAGACCATGCTCGCCGAACAGCTGGCCGCCTCCTTCGGCGCACGCCTGATCACCTGGCACATCAAGTCGACCACCAAGGCCCACCAGGGCCTGTATGAATACGACGCGGTCAGCCGCCTGCGCGATTCGCAGCTTGGCGTGGACAAGGTCCACGATGTGCGCAACTACCTGAAAAAAGGCAAGCTGTGGGAGGCCTTCGAGGCCGACGAGCGGGTAATCCTGCTGATCGACGAAATCGACAAGGCCGACATCGAGTTCCCCAACGACCTGTTGCAGGAACTCGACAAGATGGAGTTCTACGTCTACGAAATCGACGAGACCATCAAGGCCAAGCAGCGCCCGATCATCATCATCACCTCCAACAATGAAAAGGAGCTGCCTGACGCCTTCCTGCGCCGCTGCTTCTTCCATTACATCGCCTTCCCCGACCGCGCCACCCTGCAACAGATCGTCGATGTGCACTACCCCAACATCAGCCAGTCGCTGGTCAGCGAGGCACTGGACGTGTTCTTCGACGTGCGCAAGGTGCCGGGCCTGAAGAAAAAGCCTTCCACCTCCGAGCTGGTCGACTGGCTCAAGCTGCTGATGGCCGACAACATCGGCGAGGCGGTGCTGCGCGAACGCGACCCGACCAAGGCCATCCCGCCGCTGGCCGGTGCCCTGGTGAAGAACGAACAGGACGTGACGCTGCTCGAGCGCCTGGCCTTCATGAGCCGGCGCGGCAACCGCTGACGGGAGCCGGGCCATGTTGCTCAACCTGTTCAATGAAATGCGCGCGGCCAAGGTACCCGTATCGGTACGCGAACTGCTCGACCTGCACCATGCCCTGCAGAAGGGCGTGGTGTTCGCCGACATGGACGCCTTCTACTACCTGGCCCGCGCCATCCTGGTGAAGGACGAGCGGCACTTCGACAAGTTCGACCGCGCCTTTGCCGCCTACTTCAAGGGCCTGGAAAACCTCGACCGGCATATCGAGGCGTTGATCCCCGACGAGTGGCTGCGCAAGGAATTCGAACGCTCGCTCACCGACGAAGAGCGCGCGCAGATCCAGTCCCTGGGCGGGCTGGACAAGCTGATCGAGGAATTCAAGAAGCGCCTCGAGGAGCAAAAGGAACGCCACGCCGGCGGCAACAAGTGGATCGGCACGGGCGGTACCAGCCCGTTCGGTTCCGGCGGTTTCAACCCCGAGGGCATCCGCGTCGGCGAGGCCGGCAAGCGCCAGGGCAAGGCGGTGAAGGTCTGGGACCAGCGCGAGTACAAGAACCTTGACGACCAGGTCGAGCTGGGCACTCGCAACATCAAGCTGGCCCTGCGCCGGCTGCGCAAGTTCGCCCGCGAAGGCGCCGCCGAGGAGCTGGACATCGACGGCACCATCGATCACACCGCCCGTGACGCCGGCCTGCTGAACATCCAGATGCGCCCCGAACGGCGCAACACGGTGAAGCTGCTGTTGCTGTTCGACATCGGCGGCTCGATGGACGCCCACGTCAAGGTCTGCGAGGAACTGTTCTCGGCCTGCAAGACCGAGTTCAAGCACTTGGAGTACTACTACTTCCACAACTTCGTCTACGAGTCGGTGTGGAAGAACAACCTGCGCCGCACCTCGGAGCGCTTTTCCACCTTCGACCTGCTGCACAAGTACGGCGACGACTACAAAGTGATCTTCGTCGGCGACGCGGCCATGGCACCCTACGAGATCACCCAGCCCGGCGGCAGCGTCGAGCACTGGAACGAAGAAGCCGGGTACGTGTGGATGCAGCGCTTCATGGAGAAGTTCAGGAAGATCATCTGGATCAACCCGTATCCCAAGCAGGCCTGGGACTACACCGCCTCGACCCACCTGGTGCGGGACCTGATGGAGGACAAGATGTACCCGCTGACGCTGCAGGGGTTGGAAGACGGGATGCGTTACCTGTCCAAGTAAGCGCCAAGAGGGGTGCGGTGCTTATCGATGAAGGCACTGCAGCCCCTCACTCATCTGAAACTCAAGAGCTTGTCGGATTTAAAGTCTGGTTGAAGTTACTGCCATACCAGTCATCGGCGGCGATACTTTCACGCTGCCTAAGGGACTTCATTCTTCGCGCCAAAATATTCTGGACTTTTTTACCAGCGTTCTTAGCGTTAACTGCATTTCCTGCCAATTCTGGAAGTTTTGGAGCCTGGCCAGACTCATATTTTTGACCAGTCGCCAGCCAACTCAAAACCTTTGCATCCACAGCTGCAATACCATGCGGTCCTTGCCACGTGAAACTGAATTTCCCTCCAGACTCAACAGCGACATTGCCACTCACCACCAAATCAAATGCATTTTTCGTCACGGCAATCAGAACATTTCGCGCCTGATCAGGATAAGCATCGATCAAAGAATCAAAATTGCCAATGCCCACCTGTTCGACGACCGCCCCTACATTACCTCGCTTGAAGTCTCGCTTCAGTCTGTAGGGATCCACATCCTCAGCCATACCCAGATACCTGAACGGAGTTAAAGCCCCCGCATCGAAAAGGGTTCTTTGCGCCTTTGAATTGATTGCATGAGCCCACGTCGCCGGCAAACTCCCTCGGCCGGTGGGGTCGACGTTATTTATTGGATCCCCACCACAATAGGCATAAGCATTGATCCCCCCCTTGCCGAATGGACTCATCTCATCCGCAGATAAAAAACGCAACAAGGAAGGGTTGTACAAACGGTACCCGTTACCCAGCAGGTAGCACCCGACATCCGCGTCCCAATACTCGCCATTGAACGCAAGAAACGCTGCCTCCCCGACATTTGCGCAGTAGCCGTACGCGCTGTATGCAGGCTGCCTAGCTGCCGGCTGACCAGCCATTATCGAGCGGGACCTGTCGACAGCTAACAGCTCAATCTTGCATCGCGCAGCCATCGGCGCCTCCCGTTCCGATCACCCCTGGGTGGTGTTGGTAAATACTGACAAGAGGCCCGGGAAGCTACAACTGACAAAACTACCAGTTACCAGCAAGCAACCCTTGCCGCTTTCAACTCAGCAACTACCGCCAGCGCTCGCTATAAGCGTTCAGCTCGGTCCATGCCTGCTCCTGCACCACAGCTCGAAACCGCACCGCAGTCCCCGGCATGCACTGCGCCAATTGCGCCAGCGCCAACGGCGTCAACGCCCCCAGCCGCGGATATCCACCGATGGTCTGCCGGTCATTAAGCAACACGATCGGCTGCCCGTCCGGCGGCACCTGCACGGCGCCGAGGGGGATCCCCTCGGAGATCATCGGCGCGCCCTGGTAGACCAGTTGCGGCCCGAGCAGGCGAATGCCCATGCGGTCGGCACGGCTGTCCAGCGTCCAGTCACGGTTGAACACCTCGAACAGGCTGGTGCCGCTGAAATCGCCTATCTGCGCCCCCATCACCAGATCCAGCACAGGCTTGTCCGCATATACCGGCCGCAACGTTTCGGGAACGTAGGAGCGGCGGTTCGGCGCCCCGACTGGCCCCGCGATGGCTCCGGCAGCATGCAGTACCTCCCCTTTCACCAACGCCCGGCCCTGGCCGTCAACCCCGCCCAGCGCTTCCCGAACCACCGTGGCACAACTCCCCAGCACCGACTCGCCCACGAACCCGCCAGGCGCGGCCAGATAAGCACGTACCCCTTGGCGAGGCTGACGCAGCGTCAGCTGCTGGCCCTTGCCGAGGTTGAAGCTGGTCCAGGGCGCCACGGCCTGCCCGTCGACTTGCGCATCCAGGTCGGCCCCGGCCAGCGCCAGCACGCAGTCCTGCTCGGCAACCACACTGAAGCCGCCAAGCGCAATCTCCACCACGGCGCTGTCCAGGGCATTGCCCAGCAGCCAGTTGGCCCAGCGCATCGCCACCCAGTCCAGCGCGCCGCCCTGGGTCACCCCCAGGTGACGCACGCCGAACCGCCCGGCGTCCTGCAATTGGCACAGCGCGGTGCTGGCCTCGATCCTCAACTCGCTCATGCCTGGGCCTCCAGCGGGCTGTCATCACCGCCCAGGTTGATGAACTCGGCGTGCCCGACCGCCACGAAACGCACCCGGTCGCCCGGTTGCAGCAGGCTGTAGCCATCCCTTTCACGATCGAACAGGCGCACCGGCGTGCGGCCGATCAGGTTCCAGCCGCCCGGCGACACCGCCGGATACGCGGCGGTCTGGCGTTCGGCGATGCCGACACTGCCCGCTGCCACACGCTTGCGCGGGGTGCTCAGGCGCGGTGTGGCCAGGCGCTCGTCGACCAGCCCCATGAAGCCGAAACCCGGAGCGAACCCCAGCGCGAACACCGGGTAATCACGGCCACAGTGCACCTCGATCACTTCGGCTTCGCTCAGTCCACTGCGCGCAGCCAGCACCGGCAACTCGGGACCGACGCTGGCGTGGTACCACACCGGGATCTCATGCCGCCGCCCGCTATTGCCGGCATCGGGCCGCAGGCCCTCCAGTGCGTGCAGGATGCGCTGGCGCCCTTCGCCCGGCGCCAGGTCGAACTGCACCATCAGCGTGGTGTAGGACGGTACCAGATCGATCAACTGTTGGCCGAAAGCGTCCCGCAAGCGCTGGCTGGCGGCAAGGATCCACGGCATGTTGCCTTCATCGATGGCATCGAACAGCCGCACCATCAGGCTGTCGACGGCCACCACTTCGATTCGTGGGGTCATGCCTGCTCCAGCGCGTCGAGAGCCTGGCGGATCTGGCGTACCGCGGCCACGGAGCCATCGTTGTCGCCATGCACGCAAAGGGTGCGGGCGTTCAACCGCACTTCGCTGCCGTCGTCGGCCACCAGGGCCTCGCCTTTGGCGAGGCGCAGCGCCTGCTCGACCACCAGCGCCGGGTCATGGTGCACCGCGTCCGGCAGGCGTCGCGACATCAGGTGCCCGCTGGCGGTGTAGCCACGGTCGGCAAAGGCTTCGAACCACAATGGCACGCCGATCTCGTCGCCCAGGGCCTGGGCGGCACTGTCGTCGGCGGTGGCCATGAGCATCAGCGGCAGGCCGCTGTCGAACGCCGCCACGGCCTCGAGCACTGTACGCAGGATGGCCGGGTTGGCCATCATGTCGTTGTACAGCGCGCCATGGGGCTTGACGTAGGCCACCCGCGCGCCGAGTACCTTGCAGATGCCGTCCAGGGCACCGATCTGGTAGTGCAGCAGGTCGCGGATCTCGTCGCTGCTGCAGGCCATGGAGCGGCGGCCGAAGCCTGCCAGGTCCGGGTAGGCCGGGTGCGCGCCGATGGCCACCCGGTGCTCCAGGGCCAGGGCCACGGTGCGGCGCATGGTGCCGGGGTCGCCGGCGTGATAGCCGCAGGCGATATTGGCGCAGTCGATGAACGGCATGACCTTGGCATCCTGGCCCATGCGCCAGTTGCCGAAGCTCTCGCCCATGTCGCAATTGAGTAGCAGGCGTTTCACCTGGCGGACCTCCGTATCAATGTTCATGGTGCCTACCTTAGCGCGCCTGGAGCGCTTTGCCGCGGGTTTCCGGCAGGCTCAGCGCGGCCACGATCACCACACCGTAGGACACCGCGGCGAAGGCGCCAATCCCCAGGCCCAACGGCACTTTCTCACCGAGCAGGCCGATCAGCAAAGGGAACATGGCCGCGATGACCTTGCCGATGTTGTAGCAGAAGCCTTGTCCCGATCCACGGATACGGGTGGGGAACAACTCGGTGAGGAACGAACCCATGCCGCTGAAGATGCCCGAGGCGAAAAAGCCCAGCGGGAAGCCCAGCCACAGCATCACGTTGTCGCTGACCGGTAGCTGCGTGTAGAGCAGGACGATGACGAACGAGCCCACGGCGAACAGGATGAAGTTCTTCCGGCGCCCCAGCAGGTCGCAGAGGTAGGCGCTGACCACATAGCCGATGTAGGAGCCGACGATGACCATCGCCAGGTAGCCGCCGGTACCCAGCACGCTCAGGCCGCGCTCGTTCTTGAGGAAGGTCGGCAGCCACGAGGTGATGGCGTAGTAGCCGCCCAGGGCACCAGTAGTCAGCAGCGAAGCGCGAATCGTGGTCCACAGCATGCCGGGTGCGAAGATCTCGTAGAAGTGTGAGGGCGCCGCGACCGTCTCGGCGGCCTTGGCCTCGCGGTAGACCTCCGGATCCTTGACCAGGCGCCGCACGAAGATCACGAAGATCGCTGGCAGCAGCCCGAGCAGGAACAGCGCGCGCCAGGCCTGCTCGGCCGGCAGCCAGGAGAACAGCAGCGCGTAGAGGATGGCGGTCAGGCCCCAGCCGATGGCCCAGCCCGACTGCACCATGCCTACCGCCTTGCCGCGATCCTGGGCGCGGATCACCTCGCCGATCAGCACCGCGCCGGCGGTCCATTCCCCGCCGAAACCGAAGCCCATCAGCGTGCGGGCGATCAGCAGCTGCTCATAGCTTTGCGCGAAGCCACAGAGGAAGGTGAAAAAAGCAAACCACAGCACCGTCAACTGCAGAGTGCGTACCCGGCCGATACGGTCGGAGAGGATGCCGGCAATCCAGCCGCCCAAGGCCGAAGCGATCAGTGTGCTGGTATGGATCAATCCGGCTTCGGCGGTGCTGATGCCCCACAGCATGATCAGCGTGGGGATGACGAAGCTCAGCATCTGGGTGTCCATGCCGTCCAGGCCGTAGCCGATCTTGCAGCTCCAGAAGGTGCGTCGTTGCTGGGAGTCGATGTCGCGGTACCAGGCGAAAGGGCCGCTCGAGGTTCGGGCGGGGGCCTGCTGCTGCACGCCGGTCGGGTTCATGGTTGCCTCGGCTTGTTGGTATTGTTCTATGGGCGACGTCGGGCGTCGCGGCCTGGACACCATGTTCAGAGGCCGCGCCCGGCACGTCCAACGAGAAAATCCGCCGGTCTGGAACAAGAAAAACTGATCATGAACCTTCGTTTCCTCGAAACCTTCGTCTGGGTCGCCCGGCTCAAGAGCTTCCGCCTCACCGCCGAGAAGCTGTTCACCACCCAGGCCTCGGTGTCCAGCCGCATCGCCGCGCTGGAGGCCGACCTGGGCGTGAAACTGCTGCTGCGCGATTCGCGCGGGGTCAGCCTGACCCCCGAGGGCGCCAAGGTGCTGGAATATGCCGAACGCATGCTCGACACCGCCAAGGCCATGAAGCAGTCGCTGGACAGCGACCGCGCCAAGACCGGGCGCATTCACCTGGGGGTCATGGACACCGTCATCCATACCTGGATGAGCGCGCTGGTGGCAGAGCTGGGCGAGCGCTACCCGCAGGTGGAGATCGAGCTGGTGGCCGATACCGCGCTGAACCTGCGCGAACAGCTGCAAAAAGGCTTTCTCGACGTGATCCTGCAGACCGACCTGCTGCGCGAGCAGTCGATCCGCAGCCAGGACCTGGCGCGCTACCCGATGGGCTGGATCGTCGCCGCAGGCTCCCCGCACCACCGCACCTACGCCTCGCTGGCGGAGCTGGCCCGCGAACGCATCGTCACCTTCTCGAAAAATTCACGACCGCACCAGGAAGTGCTCAGCCTGTTGCAGTCAGCCGGGGCCGAGGCGCCACGCCTGAACTGCGTGAACTCGGTGGCGGCGATCACCCGCCTGCTGCGCGACGGTTTCGGCATCGGCGCGCTGCCACCGGCACTGGTCGATGGCGAACTGAGCCGGGGCGAGCTGGTGTTGCTGGACGGCTTGCAGCCACCGCCGAGCCTGGAGCTGGTGGTAGCCTGGCAGACCGGCGTGGCGTTGGTGGGCGAGATCGTCGATGTGTGCCGGCAAGTGCTGGAGCGCTATGCGCGGGATGTGGGCGGGCAACGGATCGTGCTGGTCTGAACGGTCGCCTTTGCCGACGATCAGGGCAGCAACAGCATCACCGCCAGCTTTCCTTCACCACTTTGCGCCGCCCACCGAGGATCACCCAGCCAATCACCAGCAACAGGCTCTCGACCACGAACGCCAGCACGAACCCGCTGCCGATCCCCCAACCGATCGCCTCGGGCACCAGCAGGATCTGGTAGCTGTAGCCCTTGAGCGTCTCCTCGCGCAATGTCGGCTCCGGCTGCACCAGCACATGCCAGGTGCGGCTCACCCACGAGCCCTGCAGGGCCTGCCATTCATGCTCCAGCGCCTGGCTGCGGATCAGCAGGCTTTCGATGCTGTTGGCATCGCTGTTGAACACCGGATCGTCGCTGCCGCGGTAATGCCGCACCAGCGCCTGCAGGTCGCCGTTGAAGAAGCGCTGCGCGGTCTGGCGGAAGCCGTCCAGGGCCTGGCGCGATTCGAGCAGGTGCGCCTCGACACGCTGGCTGTAGTCCTTGACCAGCCCGGGCACCTGGAGACCGGCCAGCAGGCCGAAGGTGAACAACAGCAAACGCAGGTAACTTCTGAACATGGAGCGTCCTTAGCTCTGGCCGTGGGCGGCGCACTCGCCGTGGCGCCACAGCCCCCATTGACCCGGCTCGTAGCGGTTCCAGGTCTCGTTCTCGGTCAAGGCCTCGGTGGCGATCACCGTGACCACGTCGTTGGGGGTGGTTTGCGTGTGGAAGTCGACGATCAGGTCGACATCCTTCAGCCGCGCCGCGCCGAACGGTGCGCGGCGGGTGATGTGCACCAGTTTGGTCGAGCAGAAGCAGAACAGCCAGTCACCGTCGCTGAGCAGGCAGTTGAACACGCCCTTGCCGCGGTACTCGGCGCAGGCTTCGACCAGCACCGGCAGCAACTGCTCGGCTTCCACCGGTTCGGGGAAGGCCTCGCGGATACGATTGAGCAGGTCGCAGAAGGCGGCCTCGCTGTCGGTATCGCCGATCGGTCGGTAGAACGTGCGCTGGCCGGCGAAGTCACCCAGCTGGCCGTTGTGCGCGAAGCACCAGTTGCGGCCCCACAGCTCGCGCACGAACGGGTGGGTGTTGGACAGGCAGACCTTGCCGACATTGGCCTGGCGGATATGGCCGATGACCACTTCGCTCTTGATCGGGTAGCGCTGCACCAGGTTGGCCACCTCGGACTCGCTGCTCGCCGCCGGGTCCTGGAACAGGCGCAGGCCGCGCCCCTCGTAGAAACCGATGCCCCAGCCATCGCGGTGCGGGCCGGTGCGCCCGCCGCGCTGCATCAGGCCGGTGAAGCTGAAGACGATATCGGTGGGGACATTGGCGCTCATGCCCAGCAGTTCGCACATGTTCGCGGCTCCTGGCTTACAGACGGGGTTCGACGCGGCCCTGCCCGGGGCCGGAGCGGCGCACGGGGGCCGGTGGCGGATCGTCGCGGTAGCGGTCGTGACGATTGGCGGCCAGGGAAGCGTCAGCCACGACCTCTTCCTCTTCCTTGGCCTGGCGCTGGGCGGCGGCCTCACGCTGGGCGCGGCGTTCGCGGGCACGCTTTTCCAGCGGCCAGCGGATCAGCACGAAGACAAAGTACAGGGCAAAGGCGATCATCCCGTACATGGCCAGGTCGGAGGCTGCGCGCCAGGCGTTGTTGCCGACCTTGAAGGCGAGGTCCAGCGCGGTGATGGCAATGGCCGGGGCGAAGCTTTCCTTGACCGGGTCGACGATGGTCGGGGCGAACAGCAGCACGGCGATGATCACCCGCAGCGGCTCGCGCAGCCAGCGCCACATCCAGCCGGTCAGCTTGAAACCCACCAGCAGGCAGCCCAGGGCGGCAACGGCGTACAGGCCCCAGGCCAGCGTATAGTCGTGTTCGGTCATGGTGTTGGTGCAAGCCAGGCAAAGAGACGCCTATGATAAACACTTTTACCGGCGCAGGCTGCCCCCGCACCGTAAGGGACCTGCAGCGGCCCTTCGCGGGGCAAGCCCGCTCCCACGTCCAGACCTCGATCAGGCGTGGGAGCGGGCTTGCCCCGCGATGGGGTCCACAATCGATGAGATCACCCATGCCCCTGACCCTTCCCGCCCCTATCGCCCGTCAAGCCGACGGCAACGACCCCTACGCCTGGCTGCAGGACCGCGACACGCCCGAGGTGCTGGCCTACCTGGCCGAGGAAAACGCCTACCAGGAAGCCTGCCTGGCCGGCCAGACGCCGCTGCGCGAGCAACTGTTCGAAGAGATCAAGAGCCGCATCCTCGAGACCGACCTGTCGCTGCCCTCGCCCTGGGGCCCGTACCTCTACTACACCCGCACCACTGCCGGCGACGAGTACCCGCGCCACTACCGCTGCCCGCGCCCGGCTGACGACAGCAATACGGTGGATGAAAGCCGCGAGGAACTGCTGCTCGACCCCAATGCGCTGGCGAACGGCGGTTTCCTCTCCCTCGGCGCCTTCAGCATCAGCCCCGACCACCGGCTGCTGGCCTACAGCCTGGATACCAGCGGCGACGAGGTCTACACCCTGTACGTCAAGGACCTGGCCAGCGGCGCGCTGAGCGCCCTGCCCTTCGACGACTGCGACGGCAGCATGACCTGGGCCAACGACAGCCAGACGCTGTTCTTCGCCGAGCTGGACGACACCCACCGCCCCTGGCGCCTGCGTCGCCACACCCTGGGCGAGGCCGCGGCCACCACCGTATTCGAAGAGCCCGACGGACGTTTCTTCCTGCACTGCTACCGCGCCAGCTCCGAACGCCAACTGGTGCTGCTGCTCAACAGCAAGACCACCAGCGAAGCCTGGGTGCTCGATGCGGCCACGCCGCATGCCGACTTCACCTGCCTGGCGCCACGGGTCGAAGGCCATGAATACTTCCCCGACCATGGCCAGCTCGACGGTCAATGGCGCTGGTTCATCCGCAGCAACCAGGACGGTATCAACTTCGCCCTGTTCCATGCGCCGGCAGACAGCGTGCCGGCCCGTGCGCAATGGCAGGTGCTGGTGCCACACCGCGACGACATCATGCTCGAAGGCGTCAGCCTCAATGCCTCGGCGCTGTCCCTGAGCCTGCGCGAAGGCGGCCTGCCGATCATCGAAGTGCGCCCGCAAGGCCTGCCGGCCTACCGCGTCGAACTGCCGGATGCCGCCTACAGCCTCTACGTGCAGGACAGCCTGGAATTCGCCAGCTCGCGCATCCGCCTGCGCTACGAAGCCCTCAACCGCCCGGCCCAGGTGCGTCAGCTGGAGCTGGCCACAGGCATCCAGCAGGTGCTCAAGCAGACCCCGGTGCTCGGCGCGTTCGACGCCGACGACTACGTCAGCCAGCGCCTGTGGGCGGTAGCCAAGGATGGCACGCAGGTACCGATCAGCCTGGTGCGTCGCCGCGCCGACGAAGGCAAGACAGTGCCCCTCTATCTTTACGGCTATGGTGCCTACGGCGAGAGCCTCGATCCGTGGTTCTCCCATGCCCGCCTGAGCCTGCTGGAGCGTGGCGTGGCCTTCGCCATCGCCCATGTGCGCGGTGGCGGCGAGCTGGGTGAAGCCTGGTACCGGGCCGGCAAGCAGGAACACAAGCACAACAGCTTCGACGATTTCATCGCCTGCGCCGAACACCTGATCGCTGAAGGCGTGACCCGCCGTGAATGCCTGGCCATCAGTGGCGGCAGTGCCGGCGGCCTGCTCATGGGCGCAGTGCTCAACCTGCGCCCCGAACTGTTCCGCTGCGCCATCGCCGAAGTGCCGTTCGTCGATGTGCTCAACACCATGCTCGACCCCGAGCTGCCGCTGACCGTTACCGAGTACGACGAATGGGGCAACCCCGAGGAGCCGGAGGTATATGCGCGGATCAAGGCCTACGCGCCGTACGAGAACGTCAAGGCCCAGGCGTACCCGGCCATGCTGGTGATCGCCGGCTACAACGACAGCCGTGTGCAGTACTGGGAGGCGGCCAAGTGGGTGGCGCGCCTGCGCACGCGCAAGACCGACGCCAACCTGCTGCTGCTCAAGACCGAGATGGGCGCCGGCCACGGCGGCATGAGCGGCCGCTACCAGGGGCTGCGCGACGTGGCATTGGAGTATGCGTTCGTCTTCAATGAGCTGGGCGTGGCGTAAAACGCGATTTTCGTTGTCTCACAAGCGCCACGGCCACTGATTGTGCGACCGCGGCGCTTTCCAGACATTCGAAGAAGAACAACACATGCCCGACACCCAGCACCTGAACGCCGAAATCCGCGACATGCTCATGGACTGCGGCCTGTTCGACACCCTGCAACCCAGCGATTTCGTCACCGCCGCCGGCTATTTCAGCCTCACCGCCGTCAGCGAAGGCCAGACCCTGTTCAGCGAAGGCGACGCCGGTACCTTCATGTGTATCCTCCACCGTGGCGTGGTCTCGGTGCGCAAGACCGACGGCAACGGGGCCGAGGTGGAAATCGCTACCCTGCGCAAGGGCCGAGCCTTCGGCGAGATGGCCGTGCTCGACGGCGAGCGCCGCTCGGCCACCTGCGTGGCCGCCAGCGACTGCCAGTTGCTGACCCTGGGCAAGGACTCGCTGGAGAAGATGCTCGCCGACGCGCCGCGCATTGCCGCCCGGATCATTCGCGCCCTGGCCGTGGCGCTTTCACGGCGCTTGCGGATGCAGGATGGCCAGCGCCTGGCACAGCAGGTCTAATCGCGCTTGGGCGGCGGTTTTGGCGGATCCTGGTTCAACCCCGGCAACGGTTGGTCCTTCGGCGGCCCCGGCACCGGCATGGGCGGCAGCAGCGGCGCGCCGGGCCGGTTGGCGCCGGCCTTGGGCGGCGTGCTCGGGGTGATCTGCGGGTAGGGTGTCGGCGTCGGCGTCCCCGGTGCCCCCGGGGCGGTCGTGAGCGGCCGCTGCTGACCTGCAGCGTCGGCCAACGGCACTGCGCCAAGCAACAATGCAGCGAGGATCGCATGCAACATCTGCAGCCTCCTGTCAGAAACCTTCCTACAGGCTATGCCCAACGGCGCATTTTTGCCTGTCCGCCCGCCCGACTGGCGCGCTAGACTCAAGAACATAACCGTCATTGCCCTGATTAGAAGAAAGGTAACACCATGAGTTCCACCTCCGACGCCACCGCCCGCCTCGACCGTATCCTCGCCGACGCCAAGCGCGACAAGGAAATGGGCTATCGCGACAAGGCCCTGAAGATGTACCCCCACGTCTGTGGTCGCTGCACCCGCGAGTTCTCCGGCAAACGCCTGTCGGAACTGACCGTGCATCACCGCGACCATAACCACGACAACAACCCCCAGGACGGCTCCAACTGGGAGCTGCTGTGCCTGTACTGCCACGACAACGAGCACGCCCGCTACACCGATCAACAGTACTTCAGCGAAGGTTCGCTGAGCACGCCGAAAGTCGCCGTGGCCACCCACAACCCGTTTGCCGGCCTGGCAGCGCTGATGAAGAAGGACTGACCGTCGATTCCCGCCCCGCCGTGTCGGCGAGCCCGTATAATCGCGTTCTTTTTTTTGCGAAGGGCCCCGACACGTGGCGAACAAACGGTACAGCTGCATCGGCCTGTTCAACCCCAAATCCGCCGAAAACGTCGGTTCGGTCATGCGCGCGGCCGGCTGCTATGGGGTCAATTCGGTGTTCTACACCGGCAAGCGCTATGAGCGCGCCCGGGATTTCGTCACCGATACCAAGCGCGTGCACTACGACATCCCGCTGATCGGCATCGACGACCTGCAGCGCATCATCCCCCTGGGCTGTACGCCGGTGGCGGTGGAACTGGTGGACGGTGCGCGTCCCCTGCCCGAATACACCCACCCGGACCGGGCGATCTACATCTTCGGACCAGAGGATGGCTCGCTGAGCGAAGACGTGCGCGGTTGGTGCGAAGAGACCATCTACATTCCGACCCAGGGCTGCATGAACCTGGCGGCGACGGTGAATGTGGTGCTGTATGACCGCATGGCCAAGGGGTTGAATACGCGGTCGGGGCCCAAGTTCAAATAAGTCGATCCGGATTTGTAGCAAACGCCTGGGTAATTTCACTGAACGCAGCCATTGCACATGGAGTCTGCTGGTTATCAACGACCAGAGGAGACTGCCCGATGCTCGATTTCCATTCGCCCCACCACGAACACAACGTCCATGGCCTGGAGCGCGCCAGCTCCCTGGCTGGGGGCGCGTTGATGATCAGCAAGGGGCTGCGCCACGGTGGCCTGCTGGGGATGTTGCAGGTTGCTGTCGGCGGCCTGGCGCTGGCACGTGGCGTGAGCGGCCATTGTTCGACCAAGGCGTGGTGGCTGCGGCATCGCGCCGAGTACCTGCGCCTGCATCGCGATATAGAACGAGGGGCTGCCGAGCTCAAGGCGCTGAAGGCCAGCGCCGAGGCGGCAACCCGCACCGCGACGGTGACCGGCGGTTGAAAGCATCGCGGGGCAAGCCCGCTCCCACGAGCCGGCGTTCAAAATGATGTCCGGGGTCGTGGCAACGGGCTTGCCCGCGACAAATCCTGCGCCTAGCGCAGTACCTTGCTTTGCAATACTTCGGACTGCCGCCCCAGGACGTTCTCGCTGATCTGCACGAACTCTTCGGTGCTGACGCTCGACAGGCGCATCAGCGCCCGGGCGACATCGTCCAGCGAACGCTTGTCGTGGTTGTGCAGGCGAATCTCGCGGTCCAGCGCCTGCAACAGCAACACGCCACGGGCCACCTGGGCCGGGCTGGCCTGGGCACCCTTGAGGTGATTCACTTTGTCGCCAAGCTTGTGCAAGCGCGCCTGCAACGCCTCGTAACGGTCGTCGCTCATGCCGCCAGCACGCCGCAGCAGCTCGCTGGCGTAGTGGTCAGCCAGGCTCTCGCCGAGCCAGTCGCTGTCATCGCGGTCATTGATCTGGGCGAACAATTGCACCAGTTCGCGCAACAGCGGGCTGTTGCCGTTCTCGCTGATCAGCGGCCGGCCACTGTGCAAGTACAAGGAATTGTTGGCTGGCAGCACGCCACGCCACATCTCGTCGCGGGCACCGACCAGCAGCAACTTGGGCGGGTTGCGTGGAAACACCGCCTGCAACTGCGGCCAGACGAAGGTCAACAGGGTCAAGGTGTCCATGCGGCGCATGCCCTGCCCTTGCGGCGCGGCGACGGTCACTTCGGTGTCGCCAAGGCGCGCACGGCGGCTGCCCAGGCTGCCGGCGAGCACCCAACCGGTGGGGCGGTCGAACAGGCGCGACACGTCATCGATTCGGAATTTCTGCCGACCGATGCGCGGCCAGGCGGTCTCGACACTCTTCCAGCCGGCCGGCAGGTCGAAGGTCAGACGCGACACCAGCTCGGTGCCGTCCTGCTGGTCGAGGCGCGCCGGCGGCACCAGCTGATCGCCACGGAACAGCGCCCAGTGCGCGGTCATGCGGGTTTCATGCACACCCCCCTTCGGTTGCTGGTCGAGCAGCACGCGGTAACTGAGGCTGGTCTTGCCTGACGCCGGGTGCCAGACACCGCGCCCGTTCTGCAACTGCCACTGGCCATCAGCGAGGAAGTCGCTGTAGACACCAGCCTTGCCCAGGTCGAAGTCCAGGCTGCGCACCACGCTGCCGTCCGCAAGGGTCAGGCGCACCTCGGCCTGGCCGCTCTGCGGCAACAGGCGGACCTGATAATCCAGATCGACTTTCCTGGCCAGCGCCTGAGTGCTGAGCAGCAGGCCAAGCGCCATCAACAGCGGGCGACGCATAACGAAACTCCTTGTAGCCGCGCGGCTCAACCCGCGCGAAAAATCAGGTGGTCTTCCCAGTCGTCTTCATCCACATCGTTCTCGCTGAGCATCCGCCCAGACCGGGAAATGCGTTGCTCATGCACTTGCCCGCGATCACCGCAGACCAGGTGGTGCCACGACGGCAAGTCCTGGCCTTCGCTGACCAGGCGATAACCGCAGGTAGGCGGCAGCCACTTGAACTGGTCGGCCTTGCCCGGAGTCAGCTGGATGCAATCGGGCACGTAGCGGAAGCGATTGGGGTAGTCGCTGCACTGGCAGGTCTGCAGGTCGAGCAACTTGCAGGCGATGCTCGTGTAGTAGACGCTGTTGTCCTCTTCGTCCTCGAGCTTCTGCAGGCAGCACAGGCCGCAGCCATCGCAGAGCGACTCCCACTCCTGCGCATCGAGCTGGTCGAGGGTCTTGCGCCGCCAGAAGGGCGCGGTATCGGCGATCATCACACGTGTTCCTGCAGTCAACATCAATCCGCGGCGCGCGGCGGCGCCAGTCTAGAGGCAGTCCGGCGGCAACGCCAGACCGCTTGTCAGTGCTCGCCGGACGCAGTAGCGTGCGGTCTTTGTCCCAGCCCTTGCAGGAGCAGCCATGAGCGCCACCCCACGTATCGCCGACTACGCCATCAACGAGCAGTTCATCAATCGCTGGTCGCCCCGCGCCTTCACCAATGAGCCGATCAGTCAGGAAACCCTGCTGAGCTTCCTGGAAGCCGCGCGCTGGGCGCCGTCGGCCTACAATTCGCAGCCATGGCGTTTCCTCTATGCCCGTCGCGACACGCCGAGCTGGTCGCGCTACCTGGACATCCTCAACGAGTTCAACCGCAGCTGGGCGCAGCATGCCTCGGCGCTGGTGCTGATCATCTCCAAGACTACCTTCGCCGCCCCTGGCTCCGATGAAGAGAAACCGGCCCTGTGGCACACCTTCGACACCGGCTCGGCCTGGGGCCATCTGGCGTTGCAGGCCAGCATCAGCGGCTGGCACACCCACGGCATGGCCGGCTTCGATCAGGACCTGGCCCGGCGCGAGCTGAAGATCCCCGAGGGCTACGCGCTGCACGCCATGGTGGCGATCGGCAAGCTGGGCGACAAGGCGACCCTGGCCGAAGGCCTGCAGGCCCGTGAAGTGCCGAGCCCACGCCGGCCGTTGAGCGAGCTGGCGGCCGAAGGCGACTTCAGCCTGTAAGCCTTCC
>NZ_JBOBDQ010000041.1:0-52078 GCF_050586565.1 Pseudomonas sp. WC1 | reverse complement strand
AAAAGCTGTCCCCAAGGGTGGGCATAGCGCTTTTGTGGGAGCTGGCTTGCCGGCGATGGGCCGCAAAGCGGCCCCAGGGTTGCTCCTGCTACTTGCAATCGTCCTGCTGCCCCTCCCCGGCCATGCTGCGCAAACCATCTGGCCCGCCCGCGCCACCGCGCAGTCGGCCCTGATCGCCGACTACCACAGCCTGACCTGCAGCAAGCAACCGCCACCACCCTATACCGGCAGCCTGCACCTGCAGAGCAAGTACGATCAACGCGATGCCAGCAAGTCGACCTTGCGCGCCGCGCCCGACGCCGACAGCGAGCGCATTGCCCGGCAGGTCAAACAGTTCATCGCAGGCGTGATCCAGGCCGGCAAGCGCTTCCAGAAGGCGAAGAAGCCCCAGGAGGCCAACATGGCCCTGGCCTGCCAGGAGCAGTGGCTGGAGCATTGGGCGCAAGCCGGTGCCCTGCTCGATCCGGATGCCAGCAACACCGGCATGGCGGCGCGCAAGTGGGCGCTGGCGGCCATGGCCGGCGCGGTGCTGCTGACCCAGGCGGCGGCCGACGGCAAGGTCCGCCTCACTCCCGTGCAGCACCGTTGGTTCAGCCAGCTTGGCGAACAGGTGATGCGCGAGTACAGCCCGCGCCGCCAGTCCACCACCGTGTACTTCAACAACCACGACTACTGGGCCGCCTGGGCGGTGGCCGCCGCCGGCATGCTGGTGGGCCGCGACGACTTCATCCGCTGGGCCGACGGCAACCTGCGCCGGGGCCTGGCCCAGGCCGTGCGCAGGGGCGACCAGGCCTACCTGCCGCTGGAGGTGGCGCGCAGCAGGCTGGCTGCCAACTACAGCCAGTACGCCCTGGTGCCGCTGGTGCTGCTGAGCGAATCGGCGCGCGCCAATGGCCTGGCCTGGAGCGACGACGACCAGCGCACCCTCGACCAACTGGCCAGTTTCGCCGCAAGCAGCGTGCTCGCCCCGGACACCCTGCCCGAGCTCAAAGGGCAGCGCCAGACCGAAGTCGCGCCGTACAAGCTGGCCTGGCTGATCCCGTTCCTCGCCCGCCGGCCCGGGCACGCCCTCGCCCGCCAGCTGTACGACAGCGAGGACGGCGAGGTGGACAACTACAGCCAGATCGGTGGCCTGCTCAAGCCGGCCTACCCCACCCTGCCTTGATCAAGGACGTTTCCATGGCACCGTTCAGCCGCTTTTCCCTCACCTGCCTGGCCGCCCTGCTGCTGGCGACGACCGCCCAGGCCGCGCCGGTGATGGACACCCTGCCCCAGGCGCAGCACCAGCAACAGCTGGACCAACTGCGTCGCCAGGTCCGCCAGGCCGTAAGCTTCGAACAGGCCCGTCGAGCGCCTCCCGCTGGCCGCGCCAGCGTGAGCCTGCAACCGATGTTCTCGTCCCAGGCCGGCAGCTGGCCGTTCGAGCCGTTCGTCAACAATGGCCTGTTCCGCGCCATCGCCGGCTACCAGGCGCACCACCCGCAGGCCGTGGTGCTGCGCGGTGGCAGCATCACCCTGGCGCAACTGCATGACGCGCTGCGCGATCCGCGGGTGCTCAGGCCCTACAAGGACGGCTACCTGCTCAGCTACCCGTTGATGATCGGAGCCGATGCCGGGCTGGTGCTCGAGGGCGCCCATCTCTACCTGTACAGTTTTTCCGGCACCGCGCTGATCAACCAGGGCTGGTTGGGGCTGGAGCGTTCGACACTGGAGAGCGTGGCCGGCGACAAACCGGGCAACACCGATCGCGCCTGGCGCCCCTTCGTGGTGGCCTGGGCCGGCAGCCACACCCAGGTGATCGGCTCGACGCTCCGACGCCTGGGCTACAACGCCAACCTGTCCCGGGGCCTGAGCACCGCGCTGAGTACCCAGCAACCCGCCGGTACGCGCCCCGCCACGCTGCTGATCGAAAGCAGTCAGTTCAGCGAATTGTCCAGCGCGGTGGAGCTGCAACACAGCCAGGCGACCATCACCGGCAGCCGCTTCGAAGGTTCGCAGCAATACGCCATCGACGCCCGCGACAGCCAGTTGCACCTGCATGACAATCAGGTGCGGGGCATCGACAACAACAGCGGCGTGCGCCTGCGCGGCCAGACCCGGGCGCTGGTCGAGGGCAACCTGATCCTCGGCGCCGCCAAGGCCGCCATCGAAATCAGCGACCAGCGCGGCGCCGTGTGGCTGGCGGGCAACCGTATCGGCGACAGCCGGGGCAACGGCATCCAGTTGCGCAACCTGGCGCCCACGCCCGAGGCGCCGCTGCTGATCGACGACAACCTGCTGGCCAGCAGCCAGGGCAGCGCGGTGGACGCCAGCGAGGTGGCGGCCCTGGCCCTGGTCGGCAATCGCATCGGCAACACCCCGGAGTACGCCGTCAGCCTGCGCAATGCCACGCTCATGCCGGGCCCGCTGCTGCTCAGTGGCAATCGCCTGGGACAGGTGGGCAAGGCGGTGGTGCGGGTCGAGGGACTGCGGGAGGTCGATTTGGGGAACAATACCTTCGACGGCAAGGCGCTGCTGCAGAACCTGCTGGCCGGTGACCTGCTGGCGCTGCAGGGGCAGGTGCTCGAGGCGACGCTGGTCCAGGGGCGGATGGTGCGGCTGCGTCAGTAGTAGCTCAGGCGACCGGGCGCTGCATCCGCACGAAACACTCGTCCATGCCCACTTCAACGAAGCCCCGGCGCTGGTACAGGCGCCGCGCCGGGTTGCTGGCGAACACCATCAGCCGCAGCCATGGCAGCCGGCGTTGCGCCGCCCAGGTGGCCAATTCCTCCAGCACCCAGCTGCCCACGCCACGGCCACGATACTCGGGCAACAGGTGCAACTCGCGAATGAACAACGCCTGGCGATCCTGGCTGAGGCTGCAGAAACCCAGTACCTGTTCGTCCTCGACCACCAGCCACTGTTCGCGCCAGCCCCAGGCCTCGTCGAAGGCTTCCTCGATCCACAGCAGGTCGAACTCGCGGTAATACGGCAGCATGGCGCGGCGGGTAAGGTCGCGGGCAAACGTCAGGTAGTCATCGCTGGCGGGAATCAGTTCAAGGGGCATAGCACACCGGTGAACTGGCCGGGCCACGGCGCTCCAGCTCATCCTCCAGCCACCGGGCCAGGACCTGGGCGTTGTTGTGCTCGGTATCCTTGCCGGCGTAGAGCAAGGTCAAATCGCCTTTACCGGCCAGGTCCAGCAACGGATACCAGTGCTCGGGGTGGGCGGCCAGTTCATGCTGGTAGCGTTGGGCAAAGCCGGCAAAGTCCAATGCACCGGAGTGAAACGCCTTGCGCAGTACATCGGAGGGCGCCACTTCGCGCAACCACTGCCCATGCAGGTCTTCCTTGCGCTTGTTGCGTGGCCACAGGCGATCGACCAGCACGCGCTGGCCATCCTGCGCATCGATGCTTTCGTAGACGCGTTTGCAGCGGATCATCAGGCACTCCTGCGACATCGTTCCCCTACAAGCCTAGGGCCTTCATTGATCGAGGTCACGGCCCAGTAACGAATTGTTTCTATGCTGGACACCTTCGGCACCACCGCCCGACGCCAACCGGAGCCCTCATGGCAACCCCGTCACTGGCCAGCCAGCCAGACCTGAGCCTGCGCACCCCAGGCCCCCCCCTTGCCCACAAACCCGGACGCGCCACCCTCACCTTGTTCTTCGGCCTGCTGCTGGCGGGCCTGGCCTACACCTTCTGGAGCCTCAAGCAGGACGTCAGCGCCAGCGGCACCGTCGTCACCACCATCACCCCTTTCCTGTTGCTGGGCCTGGCCCTGCTGATCGCCCTGGGCTTCGAGTTCGTCAATGGCTTCCACGACACCGCCAACGCCGTCGCCACGGTGATCTACACCCATTCGCTGCCGGCACCGGTTGCGGTGGTGTGGTCTGGGCTGTGCAATTTCCTCGGGGTGCTGCTGTCCAGCGGCGCGGTGGCCTTCGGCATCATCGCCCTGCTGCCGGTGGAGCTGATCCTGCAGGTCGGCTCGTCGGCCGGTTTCGCCATGGTCTTCGCCCTGCTGCTGGCGGCGATCATCTGGAACCTCGGCACCTGGTGGCTGGGGCTGCCGGCCTCGTCCTCGCATACCCTGATCGGCTCGATCATCGGCGTGGGGGTGGCCAACGCGCTGATGCACGGGCGCGATGGCACCAGCGGCGTTGACTGGGCCCAGGCCAGCAAGGTTGGCTACGCCCTGCTTTTCTCGCCCTTGATCGGCTTCGCCTGCGCCGCCTTGTTGCTGCTCGCCCTGCGTGCGCTGGTCAAGCGCCGCGAGCTGTACCAGGCACCAGAAAGCCAGACGCCGCCTCCCTGGTGGATCCGCGGCGTGCTGATCCTCACCTGTACCGGCGTATCCTTCGCCCACGGCTCCAATGACGGGCAGAAAGGCATGGGCCTGATCATGCTGATCCTGGTCGGCACCCTGCCAATGGCCTATGCCCTGAACAAGACCATGCCCAACGAGCAGGCCCTGCAGTTCTCGGCCGTCGCCGAGGTCACCCGCCAGGCGCTGGTACGGGCCGCCCCCGCGCCCGCCCCGGCCGATCCACGCCAGGTGCTGACCGCGTTCGTCGCCACCCCTGCGGCCAGCCCCGAGCTGCTGCCGGCGCTGGCCGCGCTGACTGGCATGATCGGCGAGGAGGTCAAGGGCTATGGCTCGCTCAAGCGCGTGCCAGCCGAGGCCATGGCCAACGTGCGCAACGACATGTACCTGGCCAGCGAAGCCATCCGCCAGATCGACAAGCACCAGCTGGCCCGCTACGACGCCGACACCGCCCGCCATGTGCAACTGTTCAAGCGCCAGCTGGACGACGCCACCCGCTATATCCCGCTGTGGGTCAAGGTGGCGGTGGCCATCGCCCTGGGCCTGGGCACCATGGTCGGCTGGCGGCGCATCGTGGTGACAGTGGGCGAGAAGATCGGCAAGACCCACCTGAGCTATGCCCAGGGCGCCTCGGCCGAAGTGGTGGCGATGTGCACCATCGGCGCGGCGGATATGTTCGGCCTGCCGGTATCGACCACCCATGTGCTGAGCTCGGGGGTGGCCGGGACCATGGTGGCCAACGGCTCGGGGATTCAACGCAAGACGCTGGTCAACCTGCTGATGGCCTGGGTGCTGACATTGCCGGCGGCGATGGTGCTGGCGGGGTGTCTGTACTGGCTACTCAACCAGCTCTTCTGATCCTGTAGGAGCGGCTTCAGCCGCGATCACCCGCAAAGCGGGTGCCAGGCTCCGCGTTGCCTGCATCGCGGCTAAAGCCGCTCCTACAGAGGTGAGGCGCGATCAAGCGGGAATTTTCAGGCCACGCTGCACGGCCGGGCGCTCGAGGAACCGCGCCAGCACCCGCTGCACGTCCTTGAACCTGTCGAACTCCACCAACTCCCGCGCGTTGTAGCGCTCCACCAGGTTACGCACCCAGGGGAAGATGGCGATATCGGCGATGCTGTATGCATCGACCATCCACTCCCGCCCTTGCAGGTGGCGGTCGAGCACCGCCAGCAGGCGCTTGGACTCATTGACGTAGCGGTCTCGCGGACGCTTGTCCTCGTACTCCTTGCCCGCGAAGAAATGGAAGAACCCCACCTGGCCGAACATCGGCCCGATGCCGCCCATCTGGAACATCAGCCACTGCAGGGTCTGGTAGCGCTGGGCCGGGTCCTGGCTCAGCAACTGGCCGCTCTTCTCGGCCAGGTACTGCAGGATCGCCCCCGATTCGAACAATGGCAACGGTTGGCCCCCCGGCCCATCGGGGTCAAGAATCGCCGGGATCTTGTTGTTGGCGCTCAGGGAGATGAACGCGGGGCTCAACTGGTCCTCGCTTTCGAAGCTGACCTTGTGCACCTCGTAGGGCAGGCCGATTTCCTCGAGCATGATCGAGACCTTGACCCCGTTGGGCGTGGCCAGCGAGTACAGTTGCAGACGCTCGGGGTGTCGCGCCGGCCATTTGCCGGTGATGGGGAATGCGGAAAGTTCGGTCATGGGGGTGCCTTCGCGTTGGGAGCCTTCAATCTAGATGATCTTCGGCCATCCTGAGCATCACCCAGTCGCGGTGCCGCTCGTCGCCACAAGGGAAGATCGCCTCTCCCACCTTGCGAAAGCCGTTGCGCTGATAGAAACGGATCGCCCGGGCGTTCAGTTCATTGACTGTCAGACGCGCCTGGCCATCGACCTGGGCCAGGGTGGTGGTGAGCAACAATTGCGCGGCGCCGGTGCCATGGGCGCAGGGTAGTACATAGCAGCGGGAGATTTCCGCCAGTTGATCGGCCTCGGCAATACCCAGCTTGCCGGGCGCCAGGTCGAGCATGCTGTAGCCCAGCACCTGGCCATCCCGTTCGACCACCAGCAACCGCTTGTGCGGGTGCTCCAGGTGCGCCTGGAAATGTTCGGGCTGGAGATGGTGGGCGATGTAGTGTTGCTGGGCGCTGACCGCGCTATCGGGCGGGCTGGCCAGGGCGAAGGTCGCCTGGCCGACAAGGCTCAGGGCCACGCAGTCTTCGTCACGGGCCGGGCGAATCTGGTAGGGCATGGCAACATCCTGTCGGGCAGCCGGGTCACGTTCGACAATGCCAGCCTTACCCTCCCCTGTCCATCAGCCTCAAAAGTGAAACCGCTTGGCCCTGAACTGGCATTTTTGCCAGTAGACACTCCTGCGCTGGAACTCCATCTTCAGTTGTCACTCTCGCACCCTATTGGAGTATGAACATGACCACCGAAGCAGCTCAGGAAATCGGCATCACAATCTATGGCCAGAACAGCACCTCGGCCAACGCTCTGAAAGTGTATCGACAAGATTGGTTCGATGAAGGATTTGGTTTTGCTATCGAAGCAGTCAGCGACGTAAAACCAGACCAAGCGCAACTTTGGCTGAAGCTGACCGGCTACTGGTGCCCCCAACCTGGCGACTATCTTCTCAGTAATGAAGATCAGGATGAAAAGCCTCACATCCTCATCGAGTTTGGCTACTTCGGCCATACGATCAAGGCAATCGAGGCCGGAACATTCGAACTTCATACGATTGACTATGAAAAACGTTCGTTGACCGGCCGGTTCGAGTTCCCCGTAGAACTGGATAATGCTGGTTTCGACATCGAAAGCTGGGACTTCGATGTCGCAGCCCATACCTGATCAACCTTGCTGGTGCGCCTGGCGCTTGAGCTTCTCGGTGTCGACCCGCACAAATACCGAATCGGCGGTGACCGTCAGTACATCCCCGGCCCAGACCTCGCAGATCACCCGGGTCTTGCGCCCCAGCTCACCCTCGACCCGGGCCTTGAGCAGCAGTTCGACGCCCATGGGCGTGGGCTTGAGGTAGGTCAGGCCAAGCTGGCCGGTGACGCAGTCGATACGCGGCAGGCTGCCAGGTTCGCGGCCTTCGGCACGGTAGTGACAGGCCATGGCGGTCCAGTTGGAGTGGCAGTCGACCAGCATGGCCAGCAGGCCACCGTAGACCAGGCCGGGCCAGCCGGTGAAGGTCGGGTCGGGGGTATGCCGGCACCACAGGTGGATGCCGTCGGCGTCCCAGTGGCTCTGCACATGCAGGCCGCTGGGGTGGGAACAGCCGCAGCCGTAGCAGATGCCTTCGGGGGCGGCGAGTTGTTGCAGGGACAGGGCTTGCTCGGTCATACGCGTCCTTGGCTTGTTGGTGTTGGATAAGGAGGCTGGCTGCCGATGGTATCGCCCTGCGCGGCCTGCGCCAATGCACGAGGCCTGCCCGCAGACAACGCTGGCCTGACGGCAACCGCTCTGAACCGCGATTCAGCCACACTCAGCCCGACCATCCAGACGATTGACTCCCTGCCCGTTCGGTGGTCAGATGCGCGCCAGTTTCAGGTGCCCTGCGCCGCCGCGCGCAAGGTGAAACGGGAAGCCGGTGAGTCGATACCACGACAAGTCCGGCGCTGCCCCCGCAACGGTAAGCGAGCGAACCCTTCGACAGACCACTGTGCACACGCATGGGAAGGTGAAGGTTTCATGCCCCTCGCAAGCCCGGAGACCGGCCTGAGGCTTCACTTGGCAACCCGCGGTGGGCGGGCGCAGGCCGGTATTCGCGTGCGCGCCTGCGCGCGCTTCGCCGTTGCGTGTTTTCCACCGGGATCCATTCTTTCCTGCAGCAGTGGAACGACATGTCCCGTATCAACAAGCTTCACACCCTGGCGGCCTGCCTGGCCGTGTCCCTGCCGGCGCTGGCCGACGAGCAGCCCAGCCCTGCGCTCACCCTGCCCTCCACGGCGATCACCGACAGCCGCGACCCGCAGACCGTCGACCTGGCCACCCCCACCCAGGCCGGTTCACGCCTGAACCTCAGTGCCCTGGAAACCCCGGCGAGCACCAGCAGCATCACCGCCGCGCAGATTCAGCAGCGCAACAACACCACGGTGCAGGATGCCGTGACCCGCTCGCCGGGCATCACCTTCATCGGTACCCCTGGCGATGGCGGCACCGGCTTGTCGGCGCGCGGTTTCACGGGCCAGAGTTCGGTGATGACCCTGTTCGACGGGTCGCGCCTGTACGCCGGTGCCGGCACCCTCACCTACCCGGTCGATCCCTGGATGGTCGAGCGTATCGATGTGATCCGTGGGCCTGCCTCGGTGCTGTATGGCGAAGGCGCCACCGGGGCAACGGTCAACGTGATTCCGAAAAAGCCCTTCAGCGGTGATATCCGCAACCACCTGCGCCTGGGCTATGGCTCCTGGGACCGCCAGCAACTGGGGCTGGACAGCGGCGGCAGCCTGAGCGAGCGCCTGAGCTACCGCGCCACCCTGAACCAGCAGGCGGGCAACGGCTGGGTCGACCGCACCGATTCGCGCAGCCTGGCGTTTTCCGGCGCGCTGCGCTTCGATGCCAGTGACGACCTGAGCTTCACCCTGTCCCACGAACGCGGCGACGCGCAACCTGCCAACTACTACGGCACGCCGCTGATCGACGGCCATCTGCGCAGCAGCGTGCGCAACAAGAACTACAACGTCAGCAATGACGAACAGCGCTACCACGATGAGTGGACACGGCTGACCAGCGACTGGAACATCAGCGACAGCATCAGCGCCAGCAACCAGCTGTACTACATCAAGAGCCGTCGCCACTGGCGCAATGCCGAGGAATACGCCTGGGATGCCGGTGTGATCCAGCGCGGCAGTTTCCTGGAGATCAAGCACAACCAGGAGCAGATCGGCGACCGCCAGAGCTTCACCTTCGATCACTCGCTGTTCGGCCTGGCCAGCAAGACCGTGGTAGGCGCCGAGTACAACAAGATCCGCTTCAACATCGACAGCAACTCGCCCTATGAGGATGGCTACACCGACCCGCTCGACCCTTGGCGGCCGGCGCCCGGCGGGTTCCACAGTGCCGATCCGACGCGCCCGCAGACGCTGTCGAAAACCAGCACCTTCTCGCTGTTCGCCGAAAACCGCACGCAACTGACCGAGCGCCTGTCGCTGGTCACCGGCATACGCCGCGACCAGAACCACATCGACCGCAACGACCTGGTGAAGGACACTCGCGAAGATCAGAGCCTGCGTGGCGGCAACTGGCGCGCCGGCCTGGTGTACGCGCTGACTGACGATCTGTCAGTGTACGGCCAGTACTCCACCAGCGAGGATGGTGTCGGTGACCTGCTGACCCTGCGCCCGGAGCAACGCCTTGAACTGACCGAAGCCAAGCAGACCGAATTCGGCCTCAAGCAACGGTTCTGGGACGGACGCGGCGAATGGACGTTGGCGGCCTACCACATCGTCAAGAAGAAGCTGCCGGTGTACGACGTGGTCTCCAAGCGCAGCCAGCAGGCAGGCCAACAGACCTCCGATGGCCTGGAGGCAAGCCTGGAGCTGGCACTGGGCAATCAATGGCAACTGTCGGGTAACGCTGCCCTGGTGCGCGCCAAGTACGATGACTTCACTCAGCTCAGCCGAGGCGTTTCCTACGACCGGTCTGGCAACCACCCTCAGGACGTCCCACGTCGAACCGCCAACCTGTGGCTGAGCAAAGGCTTCGGGCAAAGCGTCGACACCGGTATTGGCCTGCGCTACGTAGACGCCCGCTATACCAGCGCCGCCAATGACCAACGCGTGCCGGGCTACACCGTGGTCGATGCCAACATCGGCTGGCAGGTGCTACCCGACGTGCGCCTGGGCCTGCAGGTGAACAACCTGTTCGATCGCGAGTACGCCCAGTCGAGCTACAGCGGCGAACAGTGGCTGCTGGGCGCGCCGCGCTCGTATTTCGCCACGGTGGACTACAGCTTCTAGATCGGCCAGGTAACAGCGTGGGAGCGGGCTTGGCCCGCTCCCACAAGAGCCCAGGTCTGACGGCCATCGCGTCGTGCTTGAACATCATCGCGCCAACTGCTCGACTAGGGCCTACGCCCCGTCCACAAGCAGCGCGCCATGACCGACATCCCGCAGATTCCCGCAGCGCCCGTGCACGCGCTTGACCAGCCGCGCACCTTGCTGTTCCTCGCCTACCCGCAGATGGGCCTGCTCGACCTCAGCGGCGCGCAGACGGTGTTCTGGGCCGCGACCAAGGCCCGTGCTGCGCGCGGCCTACCCGGCTACCGGGTGGTCACCGCCAGCCTCGAAGGGGGCCTGGTCCCCACCGCTGAAGGCCTGGCCGTCGCCACCGAGCCACTGGCGCCCTGGCTGCACGAGCCCTTCGACACGCTGGTCGTGCCCGGAGCCCCGGAGATCGTCCGCACCCTCCCTGATCACGCCGAACTGGTCGCCTGGCTGGCCAAGGCCGCCCAACGCGCCCGACGTACCGCTTCGGTATGCAGCGGCACCTTCCTGCTGGCCGCCGCCGGCCTGCTCGATGGCCGCCGGGCCGCCACCCACTGGGCGATGTGCGATGCCCTGCACCGACGCTTCCCGGCCATCGAGGTGGATGCCGAATCGATCTTCGTGCAGCAGGATCAGGTGTGGACTTCGGCTGGCGTCAGCGCCGGCATCGACCTGGCGCTGGCCCTGGTCGAGGCCGACTGCGGCCGCGAGGTGGCCATGCAGGTGGCCCGCGAATTGGTGGTATTCCTCAAGCGCCCCGGCGGCCAGGCGCAGTTCAGCGAACTACTCAAGGCCCAGGGCGAGGACAGCGACGCCTTCGAGACCCTGCACCTATGGCTCAGCGAGCACCTGGGCGACCCGCGCCTGACGGTCGAGCGGCTGGCCGAACAGGCGCGCATGAGCCTGCGCAACTTCACCCGGGTGTACAAGCACAAGACCGGCCGCACCCCGGCCAAGGCCATCGAGGTGTTCCGCCTGGAGGCGGCGCGCCGCTTGCTGGAAAACTCCGACCAGCATATCGAGCAGGTCGCCCGCCAGTGCGGGTTCGGCAGCGAGGAGCGCATGCGCCTGGCGTTCCAGCGTCACCTGGCGGTGACCCCGCGGGACTATCGGGCGCGCTTCGCCCGCAGCGTGCCGCTGGCCGAAATCCAGGGTTCTTTGGCCTAGGGGCAAACCGAGGGGGCGCTTAGCATCTGCACCACGCTTGTCGGGCCGCAATCCAGGCTCACCCACAAGGCGTACCCTTTTTCCACTGCCGCAGCGACAACATCGATAATCGCGGCATCCAGGAGCCCCTCATGAAACAGATCCTGATCATTGGCGCAGGCTTCGCCGGGCTGTGGAGCGCCCTCGGCGCCGCCCGCCTGCTCGACCTGCACAAACGCGACGACGTGCTGATCACCGTGCTCGCCCCCCAGGCTGAACTACACATCCGCCCGCGCTTCTACGAGCCGGACGTGCACACCATGGCCGCCCCCTTGCAGGCGGTGTTCGACGCGGTCAACGTGCGCTTCGTCAAAGGCACGGCCTACCACATCGACCAGGCCAGCCAGGAGGTGGCCTATCGTCAAGCGGGTGGTATCGAGGCCAAGCTGGGTTACGACCGCCTGATCATGGCCTGCGGCAGCCTGCTCAACCGCCCGGCGCTGGCAGGCTTCGACCAGCACGCCTTCGATGTCGACAAGATCGACTCGGCCACCCGCCTGGAGGAACACCTCAAGTCCCTGGCCGCCCGCCCAGACAGCCCGGCGCGCAACACCGTGGTGGTGGCCGGTGGCGGCTTCACCGGCATCGAGACCGCCACCGAGCTGCCCAGCCGGCTGCGGGCGATCCTTGGCGACAAGGTCAAGCCGCGCATCGTCGTGGTCGACCGCGGCGCGAAGATCGGCGCCGCCTTGGGCGACGGCATCCGCCCAGCCATCGAACAGGCATCGGCGGCGCTGGGGATCGAGTGGGTCTGTGGCGCCACGGTGGCGTCGGTGGATGGCGACGGCGTGCTGCTCGACAACGGCGAACGCATTGCCGCCAACACGGTGATCTGGACCGTGGGCTTCAAGGCCAACCCGCTGACCGAGCAGATCAGCGGTGAACGCGACCGACAAGGTCGCCTGCATGTGGACGGCCACCTCAAGGTCATCGGTAACTCGTCGGTGTATGCCGCGGGCGATGTGGCCTACGCTGCCTGCGACGAGGTTGGCAACTTCGCAGTGATGTCCTGTCAGCATGCCATCCCGCTGGGTCGCTACGCCGGCAACAATGCTGCCGCCGAGCTGATCGGCGTGGCACCGATGACCTACAGCCAGCCCAAATACGTCACCTGCCTGGACCTCGGCGCCTGGGGCGCGGTGTACACCGAAGGCTGGGAGCGCACGGTCTCGCCGCCGACGGACAAGGCCGAGGCCAAGCAGCTCAAGCAGCAGATCAATTCGGTATGGATCTATCCGCCGGCAGCGGACCGCGCGGCAGCGCTGGCGGCCGCCGATCCGTTGATCCCGGTGGCCTGACGGTACATCTGCGCGCGCCTACAGGGCATCTCGAATACCGACGATGATGCCCTGCTCACGCAACTGTCGCAGCATCTGCAGCCCCTGCTGCAGGTGCTGATCCCCCAGCGCCCGCAAGCGCTCGCGCCCGGTACCGGGCAAGCCCACCAGCAGCTGCCAGGCCAAAGGCGCCAACCGGGCGAAGCGTACCTGCAGGTCGGCGTCGCGGTACACCAGCAACAAGGTGGGCTGCTCCGGCGCCTCGTCGGGTTGATACTCGGGACCGATGCGCTCCACCGGCCAGCGGTAGGCCAGAACCCGGGCCACGCACGACAGCAGCGGCTCGCCGGCCAGCAGGTCGCCGTCCGGGTCGTGCGGCGGATCCTCGGCGTCGCTCAGGTACAGCTGCGCTTCGATCCATTCGTAGTGCGCCAGCTCCAGCTGCCAGGGAGCGTCCGGCGCGACGCCCTGCAGGTAGTCGATGAAGGCTTCGGCTACTTCGGTAAACAGCGGCGTCTGGCTACGGTAATGGGCGTAGAAGTCACGCACCCGCGCATGCCAGTGCTCATCGCCTAGGGTCCGGCGCATCACCGGAAAACTGCCGGCCAACAGCCCTTCGATGGCGCCATAGAACAATTCGCGGTAGACCTTCAGGCGCCGCGCCTCGATACCGGGCGGCGGCGGGTTGCCGACCGGGTCGCGCAGGTGGCGGGCCAGGGTGAACTGCTGGTTGCGCAGGGTTTTGATCATGGTCTTACGCTCCATGGGCGCGCTGCACATCGCGAATGCGTGCCGTCTCGGCCAGCAACTCGGCCAGCGGCGGGTAGTTGAAGTCGCGCTCGAGCACGGTGGGTTGCGCGCCGAAGCGCTCGCAGGCGTCGGCGAACAAGGCCCAGACATCCTCCTTGACCGGCGCGCCGTGGGTGTCGACCTTCAGGTCCGGCGCCTCATCATAGTGACCGGCCACATGCATGCCCACCACCCGCTCGCGGGGAAGGCCGGCGAGGAAGGCCCGGGCGTCGTAACGGTGGTTGCAGGCGTTGACGAAGACGTTGTTGACGTCCAGCAGCAGGTCGCAGTCGGCCTCGTCGAGCACGGCGCGGACGAAATCCAGCTCGGCCATCGCCTGGTACGGCGCGGCGTAGTAGCTGATGTTCTCCACGGCGATGCGCCGGCCAAGGATGTCCTGGGCCTGGCGGATGCGGGCGGCCACATGGTGGACGGCCTCGTCGGTGAACGGAATCGGCAGCAGGTCGTAGAGGTGACCGTCATCGCAGCAATAGCTCAGGTGCTCGCTGTACATCCGCACCTGGTGGTGGTCGAGGAACTGCCGGGTGCGCTGGAGGAAGCCGAGGTCCAACGGCGCGGTGCCGCCCAGTGACAACGACAGACCGTGGCAGGCGATGGCATAGCGTTCGGCCAGGCGCGCCAGACCCTGGCCGAAGGCGCCGCCGACACCGATCCAGTTCTCCGGAGCGCATTCGAGGAAGTCCACCGCGCCCGCCTCCATGGTCAGCAGGTCGGGCAGCAGGCCGCGGCGCAGGCCAAGACCGGTGTGCAAGGTGTGTTGGGGCATGATCGGAGGGTTCCGTATGGCAGGGATCGGCAACGCGGGGCCGCCCGCCCCCACAGGGCAGATTCCGGTGGGAGCGGACTAGCCCCGCGACAGGCTTCAGGACCTGGTCAGGTGGCTGAACAACCCGTCGGGCATCGCCTTGCCGTTGGCCTTGTAGATCGCCGCCAGATGATCGTGGGCCTCCTGCTCGGAGATGAAGCCATCGTGGTTGCGGTCGATCTTGTCGAAGTCGGCCGCCCGGTCCTTGGCCACCGCCAGGAACTCCTCGCGCGAGACCTTGCCATCATGGTTGCTGTCGGTGCGGGTGAACGAGGCGTCGCCGCACTTGCCCTCACCGCACTTGCCCTCGGCACCGGCCTTGGCGCTGGCGCCACACTTGCCCTCGCCACATTTGCCTTCGCTTTGCGTGACCTTGCCGCTGGCACCGCACTTGCCCTCGCCGCACTTGCCTTCGCCAGGGGTCTTGGCAGCGGCCAGCTGGTAGCCCTGGGCCAACGGTTCTACTGCGAAGGCGCTGTTGCCCAGGACCATGCCGCCGAGCAGGGTGGCGCCGAGCAGGCCGAGGGTTTGACGGGTCGTTTTCATGGTGTCGCTCCACTGTGGTTGGAAAGTGGAGCCATTGAGCCGCAGCGGTGTGTCGCCGGTGTATCGGACCGGGCGTGGTTTTGTATGGCAATGGGTCGGGGCGAGGCGCAGATACACAAAGATACACGAACGGCCCCCTGCTGGCACAGAAGGCCGTGACAGAGGGTTCAGTCCTCCAGTGGCTTGGGCGGCGCTGCGGGTTTGGCCGGCTTGCTCGGCTTGGCCTTGCTGTCCTTGGCCTTGGGCTCGGCTGGCGCCGCCGCCACGGGCTCCGGCGCGGTCACCGCCTGCTCGCTGGCCGGCAGCGCATCGACCGCCTTGAAGATCACCTGCGGGTCGAGCTTATCGCCACTGTCGTCGTCCTTGAGCACATGCCGCTCACCGTCCTTGCCAACCAGGATCACCTTGGTGCCCTTGCTGGCCCCCAGCTTGAGCTCTCGGATCAAAGCCATGGTGGTCTGCTGCTCGAGGTTCTTGTCCTCACGCTTGCCCATCATGTTGGCGACGCTGTACAGCACCAGGCCACGCTCCTTGAATCCGGCCTGGGTCGCAGGCTCTTTCAGCGCCTCTTCCAGGCCACGCAGGGTCGGGTCGGCTGAACTCGGGGCAATGACCACCAACGGCCTGGCCTTGCCCAGTTCCTTGGCCAGCGGGGCATCGCTGTCGGCGGCGTACAGAGGGCCGGCTACGGCGAGCAAGGTGGCGAGGGTCAGTGACCGAACGAGCATGCGCATCTCCTTGTTTTCTCGATAAACCTAAAGACTATGGATCAGGGAGAAAGATCCGACGCGGGAGCCTAAACGAGTTGCCCCAGCCGTGCTCGGCGCAAAGGTAACCTCCGATTACCATGGCCGAGCTGCGATATTTTCCGATACATCGCAGCCCAGTTAGAGCATAGCCCAAAGCCGCGAGGGTTCAGGGAGTGTCCAGCGTGATCGTCCGCGCCCTGCCCATGGCCTCACGGGTCAATTGCAGCATCAGCTCATGCTCGCGCTGCTGATAGGTGATATGCAGATGCTCGATTTCCGACTCCCTGCCACCCAGATCCATGAGCTGTTGCAATGCTTCATGCATCTCTCGGGGTACCTTCAGCCGGTGGGCGTAATTTGCCCTCAGGTAGTCCTGCCAGAACGGTTGTCTGGCCAGGTACTGGGCCAGGCTGGTCGCTGACTGCGCGGCAAGCACCGTATGCCTAGCCCGTAGGATGTCCTGAGGCCTGAGGTCGGGAATCCCGAAATGCAGCATGTCATCCTGCTGGATGGGCAGGTCGAGCTCGCCGCGCAGCGCAATGCGATAGGCCAGGGCGAACTCGATCGACTCATTGCCTGCCCCTAGCCTGATGGCATGCTCCGCTGCCACCTGGTCCAGTACATTCAACCGCCATAGCTGCCCGCCCAGATGCAGCAGGGCGCGTTCAGGGTGACGCGCCAGCTCGCCGTGCCGTGCACGCCACACCAGTACACGCAGCTCAAGGTCGGAAAACCGAATGGTTGCATTGTCCTGGCAGTCGGTGACGGCCGCGTTATCGAACAGTTCGCGCTTGAGCACTGGGTCCTTGGCCATGTGCTCGAACATGTCCAGCAGGCGGATCGCGAAATCCCTGGCCAGCGGCGCAGACTTGAAATTGCCCGAGGTTGTCAGTAACGACAGGGTATCGAACAAGTCCTTGGCGTCCTCATCCGTTACAAATCGCGTCCAAAAGGCGGACATCTCTTCACGCCTGTCATCTGGCGCGACATCCATCCAACGCAGGCGATACGGGACCCGGCTATCCTCCAGCCAATGCCAGCTACTCAGCGACTGCGATGACGCCTCTAACAGGTTGCCACGCAGGTCTACCCGCCCTCCCCTCCACACCTGCGACCTGTGAAAGTCCTCGGGCACCCCGTGCAGGGCATTGTCTGCGAGATCCAGCGTGTTCAGCTCCGTGCTATCCATGATGCCATAGGGGAAGCTGTCCAGTTGACAGCCTTGAAGGTGCAGCGCATTGAGCCTCGGCATGCCAAAGACCGAAAAGCTCCTGCGCAATGGGTTGCCTGAAAGGTTGAGGTACACCAACGAACGACAACTGGCCAGGACCAAAGCCTGGCCTTCATCCAGGGCAATCTGGTTGCCTGACAAGTCGAGCACCTGCAGATGCGCAGTGAGCGTTTCCGGCAAGGGGAGACGCCTGAGCCGACAATTGGTGATCTCCAGGCTGCGCAAATTGGGAAACGCCCCAAGGAAGTCATCCGCAACCGTTTCCAGGCGCATGTTGCGCAGCTCGAGGACCGAGATATGGGGAAAGTTGATGGACGGAGGGATGCGCGGCAGATGCCGAAGACGACTATGAGCAAAAATCAGCATATAACGCCCCATCTGCGGCAGGCCACCGACCAGCTCGGGTACCAGGCAACGCCAACAGTCGATCAGGTCCTTGCGAAAGGCACGCCGGGCCAGCAATTCCAGCGAGGGGAATGCACCCCGCACCCACCGGTCCATGTTGTTGCGCAGCACGTTGTACTGCTCTTCCAGCGCATCCAGACGCACCTGCGCGTCCGCTGCCTCAAGCCAACGCCCCACCTGTTCGTCGCTGAACGCAGGATACAGGTCCCGCAGCCGTGCCCCGAGAGCCCGCGGCGCACGCACACCCAACGTGGCCCAGAACCTGCCACCGCTCAAGGGATAGCCGATCCGGCCATCCGCGAGCCGATGCGGGGCCAGGAAGGCGCCGCTTTGCCGGCCCCGGCCCAGCCAGTCGAGAATCATGCTCCGCTGGTCGATGGCCTGCGTCGCGAGTCTCGCCCGCAAGGTCAGGGCCAAAGGCTCGTCCAGGCCGAGCGCGGCACGCTGCTCGTCGTTGAAGGCCCTGCTCAGTACGTCGAACAATTCGCCCGAACCCGCAGGCGCCGCCTCGAGTGTACGACGGCTGAATACACCGTCGCGATGGACCAGGTCCAGAACTGCTCCATCACCCTGCGTGGCCAGCAACGGCTGGCTGGCATCGCCGTCGAACAAACGCCAAGCCGGGCCGGAGGATGCCCCCGGCAAGCGCGCCAGCAGATTCAGGACGACCTGCGCAAGATCCAGCGTTTGCGGCGTATCGAATGTCAGCGCCTCGTGCACGCGCACCGTGCGAATGCTCAGAACCTGGTCCCTGGCCGCCTCGGCCATGCATAGCGGTACCCGCCGCGTATCCAGCAGGGCTGCACGATCATCGTCACTGGCCGTGTGCCAGACCTCATCCGCTGCCAGGCGGTGCAGGCCGGCAAAATCCCGGCGCAGGATCGAACTGGCGTCAGTATCGGGAAAGGCCGCTTCGTACATCTGCTGCAACAGGTCGCGACGCTGAGCCAAAACCCGTTCGGCAAGGGCCTGGCCAGCCTTGCCCTGGGCGCCGGGCAAGGCCTGCGCCCTCTGCAACAGCGCCATGTCGGTGATCGGCAGTCCACCGCGCAGTTGGTCGCTCAGGTCCTGGATGCGACCCGCCAACAGGATCCGGTTGGCCGTGTCGGTTACCAATGCGTTGGCGCGCCTCCCATAGACATGCCATTCCCGCAGATGGTCCTCTTGTAGACCATGAATAGTCATGAGCTGATCGATCTGATGCCCGTCGAGGTCGCTGAAAGGTTTGCCCAGCCGGCGAACCATCATGTGCGAATCGTTCCACTCGGCCGGTTGCTCGTGCCAGAGCCGCCACCCCCCCGCGTCGTTGTGACGCAACTGCGGGCCATATCCCTGGTAGGGCAGCAGCCGGAACGGTTCGTCGGCGTGTTCCTGGGTGACTCGATACCAATG
Source organism: Pseudomonas sp. WC1 (assembly GCF_050586565.1). Lineage (NCBI taxonomy): Bacteria > Pseudomonadati > Pseudomonadota > Gammaproteobacteria > Pseudomonadales > Pseudomonadaceae > Pseudomonas > Pseudomonas sp. WC1. The sequence continues at coordinate 33,403 of NZ_JBOBDQ010000041.1, read as the reverse complement.
CCCTTGCATCTCGATCCAGCAACGCCCACCCTGTCGACGGATGCCCTGCCCATCCATCACCTCGCTGCCCGGCGGGACCTCGCTGCGGTAAGGCTGAAGATCGCCGTTCCACAATTTTTCACTGCCGTCGTCCAGCCGCGCGGTGACCAAGGCATCCACTTCGGACCAGGCGCGGCGTACCACGCCGACGGTGGCCGCGGTCGCAGCCACGGCCAGCGAGCGCTTGCCGACATTCAACCAGTGTTCCAAGGCGGCATCACGCTCGTCGTCACGCCAATCGCCGATGGCCTGGAACGCTTCCTGGAGCAGTTCATAGACCATCACCGCGGCCAACAAGGCGCCCAGCACCGGCACGAACAACCCGGCCACGGCAAGCAACCCCCAGCCCTCGGCGCGTAGACACTTGTCGTGCTCGGCCTGGACCTCGCGATCCAGCTGGGCCACGGGAGGCGCGATCATCGCCGCATCGTCCTTGATCTGCGCAATCCAGGCATCGGCAAGATGCTCGAACAGCGCCGGCGGATAGCCCGTGGTCTGCTCATCGAGATCGCGGGTCGCCCAGTCCGGCACATCGTCAAGGCGCTCGCTGATCGCAGTGAACACACGACGGCTGTCGCGTCGGCGCACAAAACGACTGAAAAAGCGGCGGTAGTCATTCTTGCGCAACCGCTTGCCCAGCACGCGGCGGGTATAGTCCTGCAGATCGTCATTGGCACTCCACGGCCCTTGGGGGTCGCCCGGCATATACACCAGCACCCGTTTGCTCGAGTTGTAGATCAATCCCTCGTCGATGACATCCAGCACGACGATACGCTGCACGGGGCAACCAAAGACCTTGAGTTGCCGAACATGGACCGGGGCGCCTTGAAGCCTGCCGGGCTGGTTGTCGCGACACAGCCCGATCACCCATTGCAGCTCGACCTCGCTGAGCACTCCCAGCGCCTTGGCCCGCAGAGCATCGGCCAGCATGCTGCTGCGCAGGAACTGCGCCAGCGACGCCCTGATGCCTTGCCCCCCTGCGTCGGCAAGTAGAATCGAGTCCAGGTGTTGCTGATACTGGCGCCCCAGGTCCAGCGTGCGACACACCGCAGCGAAGGACAACGCCGACAGTCCGGTCTGAACCATACCCTTGCCGTCGACTACGGCATTGCGTCGCGGCTGCTGATACCGCTCCTCCTCGGTGAAATTGCGCAGTGCCGCCTCAAGCAATGGCACGTCGTAGTAGTCGCTGGCGGGAACGGGTACACGCCCGGTAAAGACGCTGACAGTATGTGCGTCGTAGACATACCAGCGGCGAAAATACAGGGCTCCGACATCCGGGCGGCCATAAGGCTGGAGCGCCAGCTGCAACAAAGGCCTGGCGAAGGCATCGATGTTGCGAACCCTCGCAAACGCGCTCGACAAGCGCCGGTTGCACTCCAGAAGCTGGCGCAGGGCATCGCCCAGCAAGGCGAACTCCAGCTCGCTCAAGCGTATTACCCAAGATGGCAGACGCTTTGCGATTACCTGGTCCTGGTATGCCTGCGCGACGGCAATGGAGTCGATAGCGTTCGGCTGCTGACGGGGACTTTCCTTCATGATTGCCTCCAGAATGCGTGGAGGCATCAAACTAGCCAACGCCAGGCACCGTCGATGCCTAGATATCTGACACCCGCTCAGAACAATGGCAACTGGCGGTCGGTCAAGCCCCTGAAATTATCGTTGACGAACGGCAAGATGGCATCCGCAACCGGCTGAAGCTGACGGCTGAGGTAGTGCTGGTAGTCGATCTGCGCCTGCAGATTCTCCAGTGGCTGCGGGCCCGCTGTGGTGATCACGTAGCTGATCCAGCCGCCGCGCTGATACTGACGTGGTCGCCCCATCCGGGTGTTGTACTCGTCAGCCAATCGTGCCGCGCGCACATGCGGCGGCACATTGCGCTGGTAGTCGGCCAGGGGGCGACGCAGGCGCTTGCGGTAGATCAACAGCTCATCTTGCTCGCCGGCCAGGGTTCGCCACACATAATCGCGTATGTAGTCGCGATAGGGCTGGCCGCGAAACACCCGCCCATAGAGCTCCTGCTGAAATTGCCGGGCCAGGGGCGACCAATCGGTACGCACCGACTCCAGGCCCTTGAACACCATCTCGTCACCACCGTCGGCGTGCTGCACCAAGCCGGCATAACGCTTCTTGCTGCCTTCTTCCGTGCCGCGGATGGTCGGCATCAAAAAACGCTGGTAATGGGTTTCGAACTGCAGTTCCAAGGCGCTTTCCAACCCCATCGTTTCGCTTAGGTGCTGGCGCCACCACTGGTTGACCTCGGCCACCAGTTCCCGGCCGATGCGCGCTGCGGACTGTTCGTCATGGGCGTGCTTGAGCCAGACGAAGGTAGAATCGGTATCCCCGTAGATCACATCGAAACCACGGGCCTCGACCAGCGCCCGGGTCTGGCGCATGATCTGGTGCCCGCGCAGGGTGATCGACGAGGCCAGACGCGGATCGAAGAAGCGACAGCCGCTTGAGCCGAGCACACCGTAGAAGGCGTTCATGATGATCTTCAGGGCCTGCGACAGCGGCGCGTTGCCATCACGCTTGGCCGCCTCGCGGCCCTGCCACACACGTTCGACGATCGCCGGCAGACAATGCTGGCTGCGCGAGAAACGCCCACCGCGAAAGCCTTCCACCGAGCAGGTGTCGTCCGGCTGGCGCAGGCCTTCGACCAGGCCCACCGGGTCGATGAGGAAGGTGCGGATGATCGAGGGGTAAAGGCTCTTGTAGTCGAGCACCAACACCGAATCGTACAGGCCTGGCCGCGAATCCATGACGAAGCCACCCGGGCTGGCCTCGCCCTCGACACTGCCCAGGTTGGGCGCGACATAACCAAGGCGGTGCATGTGCGGGATGTACAGGTGGCAGAACGCGGCCACCGAACCGCCACTACGGTCCACGGCAAGGCCGGTGATCGATGAGCGTTCGAGCAGAAACTCCAGCAGCCGGGTATGGGCGAAGATCCGCGTGACCAGTTCGCAATCCTTGAGGTTGTAGCGGGCCAGGGCCGGCTTGTCCTCGGCGAAGCGGCGGTTGATCTCGTCCATCCGCTGGTAGGGCGTGTCGATTGCCTTGCCCTCGCCCAGCAACTGTTGCGCGACGCTTTCCAGGCTGAACGAGGGGAAGCTCCAGGTCGCCGAACGCAAGGCCTCGATACCGTCGATCAACAACCGACCCGGCGCCTCGGCAAAGAAATGGCTGCGGCTGCCATGCTCGCGCAGGTGCATCGGTGCGCCGTCACGGCCCAGGCACAGCGGCACGTTCAGGCGCTGGGCATGCTCGTGCAGCAGGCGCAGGTCGAACTGCACCAGATTCCAGCCGATGATCGCATCGGGGTCGTGGCGGGCCAGCCACTGGTTGAGGCAGGTGATCATTTCGGCGCCGTCGCGGCAGTAATGCAGGTCGAAATTCACCTCGCCGGCGTCGCCGTTGGCCGGGCCCAGCATGTAGACCTGGCGTTGGCCACAGCCTTCCAGGGCGATGCTGTACAGCTCGCCACGCTCGCTGGTCTCGATATCCAGCGACACCAGGCGCAAGGCTGGGCGATAGCCGGGGTCGGGCTTGAGCTGGGCATCGAGCAGGGTGCCCTGGCCATCGGCGCGGCCATTGAAACGCACCGACGCGGTGATGAAGCGCTCCATCAGGTAGCGCTCCGGCGGGCGGATATCAGCTTCGAACACCTCGATGCCGGCACCGCGCAGGCGCTTTTCCAGGGCGATCAGCTGGCGGTGCTGGCGGCAGTACAGGCCCATGACCGGGCGCAGGTCAAAGTCGCGCAGTTGCAACGGCTTGAGTTCGACGCCCTGCTCATCTGCCAGCAGCAAGCGGGCGTGTTCGGCCTGGGCGGCGGGCAGGAAAGCCACCGAGGGCTGCGGGGCCAGGCGCACGCGCCGGGGCCCCTGGTCGGTGGCCAGCCAGAACTCCACGCAGGTGCCTTCGGGCGTGTCATGCCAGTGGCGGGTCAGGACGAAGCCTTGTTGCAATTGCACTGCGGGAGAACCTCGAATCGCTGCTTTGTTCGCACCTGCTGATTGTAACTGTCCTGTCGTCAGAAATGCTGCTTCGCGGATACAGACGTCGGGCTAGCGGGCGCCGGCGGCGAACCCGGCTCGGCGTCCGCCCAGCACCAGCAACCATGCCAGCACCACCAGTGTCAGCACCACCGCGCCAAACGCCCCTACCCCGGCGCCCACCAGCAACAGCCCGCCGATGATGCCACCCAGGGCGATGGCGCTGTTCCACACGGTCACCAGCATCGACTGCGCCACGTCGCCGCCCTCGCCCGCCGCATCGGCACAGGCCGTTTGCAGCAGCGTCGGCGCGCCGCCGTAGGTCAGCCCCCACAGTGCCACGCTGGCATGCACCAGCCAGGGTGTGCCTTGCACCTGCCCCAGGGCCAGGGTCGCCAGGGCGAAGCCGGCCAGGCACAACAGCACCAGCCCGCGCAGATGCCGATCGACCCCCAGGCCGACCAGGACGATGCCGGCCAGCGAGGCCAGGCCGAAGGTCATCAGCACCTGGCCCACCGCGTCAGCCATGCCCGCTGCGGCCAGCAGCGGCACGACATAGGTGTAGAGAATGTTATGCCCGAGGATCCACGCCAGGATCACCAGCAGCACCCGCGCCACGCCCGGGGTGCGCAGCACCGCCAGGGCCGCGGGGCGCTTGCCGGTGGCCTGGCCGGGAAAGTCCGGCACCGCCCGCACCACCCAAGCGACCAGCAGCAATGCGGTCAGGGTCACCATCACGAAGGTGGCCCGCCATCCCATCAATGCCCCCAGCCAGGTACCGATGGGCAAGCCCAGCGACAAGGCAATGGGCTGCCCCAGCATCGCCACCGCCATGGCCTTGCCCTGCTGGGCCGGCGCCACCATGCGCCGCGCATGACCGGCGATCAGGCCCCAGGCCAGGCCGGCGGCGGCACCGGTGCAAAAACGCAGGAGCAAGGTGAGCGTGTTGTCCGACGACACCGCGGTCAACCCGTTGAACAGGATGAATCCGCCAATGGCCAGCAGCAGTGCCCGGCGACGCCACCAGCCTTGGGTCAGGGTCACCAACGGGACGGCCGTAAGCAAAGACCCCAAGGCGTAGGCCGTGACCCATTGCCCGGCCATGGCCTGGCTGATCTGCATGCCGTCGGCGATCTGGTCGAGCAGGCCGGCCGGCAGGGTCTCGCTGAGGATGGCGATGAAGCCGGTCAAGGCCAGCGCCAGCAAGCCGCTCAGGGGCAGGCGCGTGGCACTGGCGGGGGATGCTCCGGCGCAGGCCGCCGGGGAAGGTGAATGCATGATGGTCTCCAGTTGGTCAAACAGGCAGGCATCTTGCGCCGCTGGGGTATTGCGGAAAAAGCCGGGTACAATTCCGCTCAGTCAGGACACCAAGGTCCGCAATCGGAGCACAGCATGGACAGCCTCAGTGGCTTCATGGTCTTCATCCGGGTCGCCGAAGCCCGCAGCTTCGTCGCCGCCGGCCAATCGCTGGGGATCAGTGCGTCAGCCGTGGGCAAGCGTGTGGCCCGGCTGGAGGAGCGACTGGGAGTGCGTCTGTTCCACCGCAGCACGCGCAGCATAACGTTGACCGCCGAGGGCACGCTGTTCCTTGAACGCAGCCGGCGCATCCTGGCCGAGATCGAGGCCACCGAGCAGGCGCTGTCCCAGGCCAGCGGCGCGCCGCGCGGACGCCTGCGCGTGAGCCTGCCGCAGGTGACCGGGCTGGTGATGCCGGCGCTGGCCGAGTTCATGGCGCGCTACCCGGAGATCGAACTGGACCTGGACTTCAGCGACCGCATGGTGGATATCGTCGGCGAAGGCTTCGACGTGGTGATGCGCGGCGGCCAGCCGCTGGATTCACGGCTGAACGCCAAGTTCCTCGGGCACTTCCAGCACCGCCTGGTGGCGTCCCCCGAGTACCTGCGCGAACGCGGCACGCCACAGCACCCCCGCGAGCTTGGCGGGCACAGCTGCCTGCATTACCGCTTCCCCAGCAGCGGCAAGCTGGAAACCTGGCCGCTGCGCCGGGAGCACCCCGAACAGGACTACGCCATTCCCATCTCGATGGTCTGCAACCATGTAGAGACGCGCATCTGCTTCGCCCTCAACCACCGTGGCATCACCTGCCTGCCGGACTTCAGCGTGCGCCGGGAGCTGGCGGCCGGCAGCCTGGTCAGCGTGCTCGACCCCTTCATGGAGCGGCGCGGCAGCTTCTATTTGCTGTGGCCATCCGGCCGGCAGATGCCGCCCAAGCTGCGGGTGTTCATCGACTTCATGCTCGAGCGAGTGCTGCCAGCCACCGACCTCAGCCGTACAGGTAGCTGATGTCCTTGTGCGACAGCGGCGGCACCTGCGCCACCAGGTAGTCGCGCAACTTGTGCATCTGGTGGGCCTTGGGGCTGGACTTGAGCCAGGTCATGTAATAGCCGTCGCCGGTGGCCACAGCCTGGGGAAACGGCGTGGCCAGGTTACCGGCAGCGAGGTCGGCGCTGGCCAGCACCAGGTCGACCACCGAGATGCCCAGCCCCTGCTGGGCGGCTGAAATACCTTGGTCGAGAGTGTCGAACACCTGGCCCTGGTCGATGCTGATGTCCAGCGCGTCCATGCGCGCCAGCCAGCGCCGCCAATCGCGGCGGTCCGGCGACGGGTGGAGGAATTCGCAACTGGAGAGCACCGAAAGTTCCGGCCGCGCCTGCTCGAGGTAGTTCGGATGGCATACCGGGATCAGCCATTCATCGAACAGCTTGAGGCTCTCCACATCCGCGGCAAAGCGGCCGTTACCCAACAGGATGGCGCAGTCATAGGGCTCGGAATAGAAATCCACCGCATCGATGTCCATCCACACGCTCGACAATTGCACCGAACAGCTGTTGTCGACCTTCTTGAAGCCGTCCAGGGCCCTCAGCAGCCAGCGCACGGTGAGCGTGGACGGCGCCTTGAGCCGCACGCCATAGCGGTCCTGGCGCAACAGCGCACAGGCATTCTCGATGATCTTGAAGCCGACCTTGAGCTCCTGGGCCAGCAGACGGCCGTGCTCGGTCAGGCGCAGCTTGGGCCCGCGACGCTCGAACAGGTCGCAGCCAAACAGGGCCTCAAGCGTCTTGATGTGATGGCTGACCGCGCCTTGGGTAAGGGCCAGTTCCTGGGCTGCGCGGGTGAAAGAGCCATAGCGCGAGGCCACTTCGAAGGCCCGCAGGGCGTGCAAGGCTTGAATCCGTTCCGACATGGCGCCTTCCGAGCATGAGTGAAGCTAATAGTAGGTCATAGATCCAGGCGTTTTACAACGCAGAGGCCATCTCCGAAAATGCCGGTAAATAACAATTATATATAACCAACCTGCACGGATATGACGAAAAAGTTCTATTAACGCTACCTTCGGATCTACCTGGGGAAATCATGTTTACGGGTTATGGAAACTGCTATCGCCTGGATGCGCTAGAGCTCGCCGACGAACATGTCCAGAACCGACACCACTGGACACACAAGACCATAGAACACTTCAAGGAAACCCTGGCCAACCCTGACTTCCCCTGCCTGTTCGGGCGAAAGGCGGTCACGGCGCGCACCTGCCATATCGTCTTCGCTCGCGCCGCACGGCTGGCCGACGATATCGCCCTGGGCCTGGCCGACTACATCGCCACCATCGAGCCGATCCCGCTCAAGCAGCGCATCGGAAACCCGCTACTGGTGTTTCTCGAAACGGCCCCTGACTCCTCGCTCGAGGCGCAGCAGGCGCTGGCCTGGGATGTGCTGCGCGAGGTCCACGCCCGCGACTCGCTGCCATGGCCCGAGGAGATCCCGCAGGACCCGCATGACGCACGCTGGTCATTCTGCTTCGCCGGCATGCCGCTGTTCATCAACATGAGCTTTCCCGCCCATCGCCTGATGAAAAGCCGCAACCTGGGCCCGCACATTGCCTTCGTCATCAATCCGCGGGAGAGCTTCGACGAAGTGGCCAGCGCCAGCACCGAGAGCGGCCAGCGCATCCGTGCGCGCATCCGCGAGCGGGTGCGTCACTACAACGACGGCGTCATGCCCGAGACCCTTGGCTTCTTCGGCCAGGACGACAACTTCGAATGGAAGCAGTACCAACTGCAGGAGCCCGGTTCGCCGAGCCCGGCGCGCTGCCCGTTCCACACCCACGCAATGGCTGAACGCCCTACCGAGAACTGAACGTGAATACCGCACTGACCGCCACCTATGCCCTCACCGTCCTGCTGCTGATCGCCACGCCCGGCCCGGTGGTGGCGCTGATCGTCAATACCGCCGCCGCCTCGGGTTCGCGCAAAGCCCTGTTCACGGCGGTCGGCACCAACTGGGCATCACTGGTACTGATCGGCGCGGCCGCCTGGATCATCCTGACCAGCGCGGCCATCGACAAGACCTGGCTCAGCGGCATGAGCCTGCTGGGTTGCCTGTTCATCGGCTACATCGCCCTGGGCACCCTGCGCGAAGCGCTGCAGGTACCGGCCGAGAGCGCCGCGCAGGCCGCAACCGCTGTGCAACCGGGCCGTGGCGGCTTGCTGCAGGGCTTCATGGTCGGTATCTCCAACCCCAAGGACATCATCTTCTTCATCGCCTTCTTCCCGCAGTTCATCCAGATCACCGAGTCGTTCGGCAAGAGCATGGTGGTGCTGTCACTGCTGTGGATCGCCATCGATTTCGCCGTGCTCAGCCTTTACATCTTCGCAATCGGCAAGATCGCCTCGCCGCGCAGCAACCGCCTGATCAGCTTGGCTTCGGGCGTCGCCCTGCTGCTGATCGCCGCCGTGGGCCTGGCCTACAACATCAGGGAACTGGCCGCCTGAGCCTGCCCCCACACCAAGGAGCGCCCATGACATCGACCGACAGCGCCAACCCCGGCAGCATGGGCACGCCCGACCCCCTGGCAGAGGACTACCAGCGCTTCCTGCAATTGGGCAGCCGCCGGGCGCCGCACACGTTGTACGTGCATGAACGCGGCTACCGTTCCGGCACCATCAACACCGACGCTTTAGGCATGCGCTACAGCCATTGCGCCGGCAAGCGCTTCTCGGTGGCCGAACGCGGCGGCGCGGCGCGGGTCAACCTGCTGGTAGGCGGTTCCACCGCCATGGGTATCGGCGCCAGCTCCGACGAGCACACCGTGGCCTCGTACCTGTCGATGCTGACCGGCGAGATCTGGCTGAACCTGACCGGTTGCGGGCTCAATGCCACGCAGGAACTGCTGATGTTCCTCACCCACCAGCACCGCTTTGGCCAGATCGGTCATGTGGTGGTGCTCAGTGGCCTCAACTCGCTGGCCCAGGAGGCCCTGGCCGAGGTACTGGCCGGCGCGCAGGATCCGCATCGGGCACAGGCCTATCAGGACTTTCTCAATCGCTTCAACGAAGGGGTGCAAGCTACCGGCGAGGCACGCCGCGAATCGCTCTGGCAACGCCTGGGCCAGGTTCTGGCGCCTTCGCGACAACCGCGCTGGCCGGACCTCGAGCCGCTGTCCAGTCCCGACAAGCGTCTGATCCGCGCCGCCGATTGCGTCGGCCGCACCCTGCGCCAATGGGATCGCCTGCTGGCCGACGGCCATACCACCCTCACCTTCATCCTCCAGCCGCTGCTGCCCTGGTGCCGCGAGGTCGTGCCCAGCGCCGAACAGGCCATGCTCGGCGAACTTGAGCGCCAGCCATCGAATTTTGATCGCCTGCTCGGCGACACCTTCGACAGCCAACTGCACATGGCCTTCTTTCGCCGTATCAAGAACCAGGCTGAGCCGGTGCCGTGCTATGACATGAACAGCATGCTCAGCAGCTCGCCAGTCTTCAGCGAACACCTGTTCGTCGACCGCCTGCACTTCAACGACCTGGGCAATAACGCGCTGGCCAAGGTGATCACCGCCAAGCTGGGGCTGGCCCAGGAAAGACAGGCCCTGCGCAAGGTCGCACCAATCAAGCTGGTCTGATGGCCGTACGCCGGGCTTTCGGGGAAGGGGCGCGGATGGATAGAATACGCTGTCGTCGCTCCTGATTTGCCCGAGGCAACCGCGTAACTGCCATGACCATCCCAGACGTTCCTTCGTTCCCGGCCCGCCCTCAGGGTCGCAGCCATCGCGCCAGCCTGGCCGTGGCGATGCCGTTGCTGCTGGCCGCCGTCGGCACCCAGGCCCTGGAAGTGAACATCGACCCGCATGCCGACCTGCTTTACCGCCAGGCATTGCCCCTGCTGGAGCAGGCCGACAACCAGGACGACAGCGCCAGCCCGCTGCGCACCGCCGTTGGCGACCCCGAGCTCAGCCGCCAGGGCCAGGCCATGGCGCACACACTGCCCACGGCCGTGGCGCTGCTGAAGAAATCCGTCGCCCTCGGCCACCCAGTGGCCCAGTACCGACTGGCGCTGTACTACACCACCTACCTGCCCGCCAACCAGATCGCCGAGGCTGCCTGCCCCTTGCTCGAGGCCAGCCTCAAGCAAGGTTTTGCCCCACCGGCGCTGGCTATCGCCCACTGGTGCGCACCCTACAATGCCAGCCCCGCCTACCGCGAGGCCCTGGAGGCAGTCCCGAGCATGGCCACCCTGTATGCCGCCTACTATCCGCAGCCGGCCACCCGCCTGGCGTGCAACCGCAGCAGGCCACAAGGCCTGCAGCTGCAGTGGGGGCGCCAGCGTGACTATCAGGCCGAGATCTACCGGCTGCTGGGCGAGCTGGACCCGCGCCAGCGCCAGGCCTACCTGCAAAAGGCAGTGGAGATCAACGGTTGCGCGGCGGCGCAGCAGCGCCTGACCAGTACCCGCTGAGCACCGCTACACAGCGATACATAACCCAGCCTCCCGCGACACACTGCCGATACGCCGCCCCCGCACACTTCCGGCCACACCACGCGACGGCCCCCGCCGTCGCCAAGCACGCCGGGACCCTTGCCCATGAAAGTATTGCCATTGCCCACTGGCTGGAAGCTGTTCCACGCCCTCGCGGCATTGACCCTGCTGATGACCGCTCTGGTCATCGCCACCCATCCGTTCGGTGCCGACGGCTTGCGCAGCGCCATCCGCGCCACGGCACGCAGCTCCTTCGCACTGTTCCTGCTGACCTTCCTGGCTTCGACGCTGGTCACCCTGCTACCCGGCCAGGCCAGCCGCCAGCTGCTGCGCGAACGGCGCTACCTGGGCCTGGCCTTCGCCTTCTCGCACACCGTGCATGGTGTGCTGATCTACCTGTTTGCGCATCGCTACCCGGAGTTGTTCTGGGCCGGGCGCAGCGCCGTGGCGAACATCCCGGGCTCGGTGGGTTACCTGTTCATCCTGTTGCTGGCCCTGACCTCGTTCAAGACACCGATGAGCGTGCTCGGTCCACGCCTGTGGAAGGGCCTGCACAGCACCGGCACCTGGGTGCTGGCGGCGGTGTTCTGCCTGTCGTTCTACAAGCGCGTCCCCATGGGCGGTTGGTACCCGCTGGCGTTCGCCCTTATGTTCGCCGCCATTACCCTCAAGCTCATCGCCAAGCAGGCCCAACGCTCACGCCGGGCCGCCACTGCCCTGTCGCACTGACACAAGGAGATCACCATGCTGACAAATACCCTGACTCGCCCGTTCATGGCCCTCGACCGGGCCGGTAGCTGGAGCGCCGACCTGCCGTTGCGCCTGTTCCTGGCCTGGGAGTTCTTCGAATCGGGCCTGGAGAAGTTCAATGGCGCCAACTGGTTCACCGACCTGCAAGGCAGTTTTCCGTTCCCGTTCGATTTGCTGCCAGCGGGCCTGAACTGGCAACTGTCGATGTGGGCCGAGCTGCTCTGCCCGCTGCTCCTGCTGCTCGGGCTCGGCACCCGCCTGGCCTCGGCGGTGCTGATGGTGGTGACCGTGGTGGCGATCGCGGCGGTGCACTGGCCGAGCCAGTGGTCGAGCCTGGCGGAACTGGGGCGGGGGTATGCCATCACCGACCAGGGGTTTGGCAACTTCAAGCTGCCGCTGATCTACCTGGTGGCGTTGTTGCCACTGCTGTTGAAAGGTTCTGGAAGGTTGAGCCTGGACCACTGGCTGTGGCGTCGTCATTAAAGCATCGCGGGGCAAGCCCGCTCCCACGAAGTGAATGCCTTCGTGGGAGCGGGCTTGCCCAGCGACAGGGGTTCACGCAGTCTCGGCCTCATCGCGCCGATGGGCCCACTGGTACAACGCCGGCAGCACCAGCAAGGTCAGCGCCGTCGACGACAGGATCCCGCCGATCACCACCGTCGCCAGCGGTCGCTGCACCTCGGCACCGGTGCCAGTGGCCAGAGCCATCGGGATGAACCCGAGCGATGCCACCAGCGCGGTCATCAGCACTGGCCGCAAGCGGGTCAAGGCGCCCTCCTCGACTGCGGCGCGCAGGCCGCGCCCTTCCTCGCGCAGGTTGCGGATAAAGGCGATCATCACCAGACCGTTGAGCACCGCCACACCGGAAAGCGCGATAAAGCCCACGCCCGCCGAGATCGACAGCGGAATGTCGCGCAGCCACAGCGCCAGCACGCCACCGGTGAGGGCGAAAGGAATCCCGGTGAACACCAGCAGGCCATCCTTGAGGTTGTTGAACATCATCAGCAGCAAGGCCATGACCAGCAGCAGTGAGACCGGCACCACCACGCGCAAGCGCTCGGCCGCCGACTGCAACTGCTCGAACTGACCACCCCAGCGGGTCCAGTAGCCCGGTGGGATCTGCACCTGGTCGATCAAGGTCTGCGAAGCTTCCTCGACGAACGAGCCCAGGTCACGCCCGCGCACGTTGGCGCTGACCACCACCACGCGCTTGCCATCCTCTCGGCTGACCTGGTTGGGCCCCAACTGCAGGTTCAGCGTGGCCACCTGGGACAGAGGGATGAAGCCGATCTGCGCAGCGCCTGCGGCGGCACTGGCCGGCACCGGGATGAGCAGGCTCGCCAAGCCATCGACATCGGTGCGCAGCGCCTCGGACAGGCGCACCACCATATCGAAACGACGGTCGCCTTCATAAAGGGTACCGGCAGTACGGCCCCCCACGGCAATGGCGATGGCGTCCTGCACATCGCCCACGTTCAGGCCGTGGCGAGCGGCCTTGTCGCGGTCGATATCGATGGTCAGCACCGGCAGGCCGGTGGTCTGCTCGACCTTCACCTCGGACGCCCCTGTCACTTTCTGCAAGCTGGCGGCGATCTGCGCGGCGGTGCGGTTGAGCACCTCCATGTCGTCGCCGAACACCTTAACCGCCACGTCGCTGCGTACCCCGGAAATCAGCTCGTTGAAGCGCAGCTGGATCGGCTGCGACAGCTCGTAGTTGCTGCCTGGCACGCTGGCCGCTGCCTGCTGCACCTCGGCGATCAGCGCGTCACGCGACTTGCCCTGGTCCGGCCACTGCTCGCGCGGCTTGAGCATCACATAGGCGTCGGAAATGTTCGGCGGCATCGGGTCGGAGGCGATCTCGGCGGTGCCCGTGCGGGCGAACACCCGCTCCACCTCCGGCACCCGCTCGATGATGGTCTTCTCCAGGCGCTGCTGCATGTCCACCGACTGCGACAGGCTGGTGCCTGGCACGCGCAGGGCCTGCAGGGCGAAGTCGCCTTCGCTGAGGCTGGGGATGAACTCGCTGCCCATGCGGCTGGCCAGCAAGCCGGACAGCAGCACCAGGGTCGCGGCGCCGGCAAAGGCCAGGTTGCGCCGGCCCAGCACCCACTCCAGCACCGGGGCGTAACGGCGGCGGGCAGCGCGCATGACCACGCCTTCTTCTTCCTTCACCTTGCCGGTGACGAACAGCGCGAGGGCCGCCGGGACAAAGGTCACCGAGAGGATCATCGCCCCCAGCAACGCCATCACCACGGTGAAAGCCATGGGGTGGAACATCTTGCCCTCGACCCCGGTCAGGGCAAAGATCGGCAGGTACACCACCATGATGATCAACTGCCCGTAGATCAGCGGCCGGCGCGCCTCGCGGGCGGCGGCAAACACTTCGTGGAAGCGCTCGGAACGGGTCAGCATGCGGCCATGATGCTGCTGGGCATGTGCCAGTCGGCGGATGGCGTTCTCGACGATCACCACCGCGCCGTCGACGATGATGCCGAAGTCCAGTGCCCCCAGGCTCATCAGGTTGGCGCTGACCTTGTTGCTGAACATGCCGGTGAAGGTGAACAGCATCGACAATGGGATGACCATGGCGGTGATCAGCGCCGCGCGGATGTTGCCCAGGAACAGGAACAACACCGCGATGACCAGGATCGCGCCTTCGATGAGGTTCTTCTTCACCGTGGCGATGGCCTTTTCCACCAGGTTGGTGCGATCGTACACGGTGATCGCCACCACCCCCTTGGGCAGGCTGCGGTTGATCTCCTCGAGCTTGGCCGCCACCGCCTGGGACACCGTGCGGCTGTTCTCGCCGATCAGCATGAATACCGTGCCCAGCACCACTTCCCGGCCGTTCTCGGTGGCGGCGCCGGAGCGCAGCTCCTGGCCCAGGCCGACCTGGGCCACGTGGCTGACGCGGATCGGCGTGCCGTCGACGCTGGAGATGACGATGCTGGCGATGTCCTCGGCCGAAGCCACCTGGCCCGGGGCACGGATCAGCAATTGCTCGCCGTTGCGTTCGATATAACCGGCGCCGACGTTGGCGTTGTTGCGCTCCAGGGCGGCGACCAGATCGTTGAGGGTCAGCTTGTAGGCTGCCAGGCGCTTGGGTTCCGGGGCGATCAGGTACTGCTTGGCATGGCCGCCGATGCTGTTGACTTCGGCCACGCCCGGCACATTGCGCAGCTGCGGCTTGATGATCCAGTCCTGGATCACCCGCAGGTCGGTGGCGGTATAGAGCGTGCCGTCGTCCTTCACGGCGCCCTCCTTGGCCTCGACCGTCCACAGGAAGATCTCGCCAAGGCCGGTGGAGATCGGCCCCATGGCCGCCTCGATGCCCTCGGGCAACTGTTCGCGGGCCACCTGCAGGCGCTCGTTGACCAGTTGCCGGGCGAAGAAGATATCGGTGCCGTCATCGAAGATCACCGTCACCTGCGACAAGCCCGAGCGCGACAGCGAACGGGTCTGCTTCAGGCCCGGCAACCCGGCCATGGCGGTCTCGATGGCGAAGGTGATGCGCTGCTCGGTCTCCAGGGGCGAATAGCCGGGCGCGGCGGTGTTGATCTGCACCTGCACGTTGGTGATGTCGGGCACGGCGTCGATGGGCAGCTTCTGGTAGCTGTGGATGCCCACGGCGGCCATCAGCACCACGGCGAGCATCACCACCAGGCGCTGCTCGATGGCGAATTGGATCAGGCGTTCGAACATGAAAAGCGTCCCCGGTCAGTGGCTGTGTTCGGCCGAGCCTTTGCCCAGCTCGGACTTGAGGACGAAGCTGCCGGCGGCGGCCACTTCGGTACCGGCGGCCAGGCCTTCACGGATCTCCACCTGGCCGGCATCACGCCGGCCCGGCTTGACCGGACGGGCCGCGAACCCTTCATCGGTGCGGGCAAACACCACGGTCTGCTCCTCCCAGGTCTGCAGGGCGCTTTCCGGCACCACCACCGCGGCGTCGAAGCGCTCAACGGTAACCGCGATATTGACGAACAACCCGGGGCGCCAGGCGCCATTGGGGTTGGCCAGGGTGGCGCGCACGGTGGCGGCGCGGTTCTGCTCGCCGAGCAGGCTGCCGACGTAGTTGACCTTGCCCTCCACCTGGGCGCCGAGGTCCGGCGCGCTGACGCTGACGCCACGGCCACTGACCACCTTGTCCAGGTCGCGCGGGGCCACGGCGAAGGTGGCCCAGACCCGGCTCAGGTCGGATAGCGTGAAGGCATTGCTGGTCTCGTCCACCACCTCGCCCACGGTCAGGTGCTTTTCCACTACCATCGCGTCGAACGGTGCGCGCAGTTCGTAGCGGTTGCCCTTGCCGGCCGGCGCCACCGCGGCGACCTTCTGCCCGGCGTTGGCGGCGGCGATCTCGGCCTCCTGCAGCGCCTGTCGGGCCAGCAGGTAGTCCTGCTCGGCGCTGATGCGCTCCTGCCACAACTGTTTTTCACGCTCGAAGGTCAATCGCGCCAGCTCCAGGCGCCGTTGCGCAGCCTGCTGTTCGCTGCGCAGCTCAGAGATCTGCTGGCTGGCGATCACTGCCAGCACCTGGCCACGCTTGACCGCCTGGCCTAGCTCGGCCTGCACCGACTCGACCACGCCAGGAACCCGTGGTACTACATGGGCGGTGCGGTCTTCGTCGAAACGGATTTCGCCAGGGAAATTGATGGCAGTGCCCAAGGTGCGCGGGCCGGCGGTGGCCAGCTGCACACCGGCGGCCCGGATCTGCTCGGCAGTCAGG
The DNA here is from genome assembly GCF_050586565.1 of Pseudomonas sp. WC1. NCBI lineage: Bacteria > Pseudomonadati > Pseudomonadota > Gammaproteobacteria > Pseudomonadales > Pseudomonadaceae > Pseudomonas > Pseudomonas sp. WC1. The sequence goes on along the minus strand of NZ_JBOBDQ010000041.1, from coordinate 17,125 downwards.
TGCAGTTGGCCCTCCTCCTCGCCATGCCCCTCGCCTGCGGACTCGCCGTGGCCGTGTCCGTCGTCCTTCTCTTCGTCATGGCCATGGCCGGCTTCGCCGTGGTCGTCGTGTTGGGCCTGGCCACCGCCGGCCTTGCCAAGGGTGCCGGTCCAGGCCGCGCCACCGAGGCCGATAACGGCCAGGGCGGCGGCGAGGATGGCGAGCTTGCGTGGGTTGGTCATTGTTGCTCCTGCTTGAAATGTCGTCTGTCAGATCGCCGGTGAGCCGGCTCCCACAAGGGTTGACGCGGATCCGAGTGGGAGCCGGCTCGCCGGCGATAGGGCTGCGCAGCAGCCCCCGTTCACAGTCCTGTCGGAAGCTCGCCGTAGATGCGTTCCACCTGCGCTCGCGCATCGGTCGCCTGGGCCAGCGCGTCAAGGTAAAGCCCGCGCGCCTCGATCAACGTGCGCTGCGCATCGAGCACATCGAGGAAGGCGAACTTGCCCATCTCGAAGCCTCGGGTGGCGGTGTCCACCGCCTGCTGGGCGGCGGGCAGGATGGTGCGGTCATAAGCCTGCACCTCGCCCATGGCCGTGCCCCACTGGTCCAGGGCACTGCGGGTTTCACTGCGCAGGCGCAGTTCGACGGCGTTGCGCAGGTCACGGGCCTGGTCGGCGCGGCGCGCGGCGGCCAGTACGTTGCCCTGGTTGCGGTCGAACAGCGGCAGCGGCATGGACAACCCCACCACATTGACCCGCTCACGCGCCTCACGGCTGTACTGGCTGCCCAGGCTCACGGTCAGGTTGGGGATGCGCTGGGCCTTCTCGGAGCCCAGGCTGGCATCGCCACGCTCGATCTGCGCCGCGGCCAGGCGCCATTCGGCGGTCTGCTCGACCGTGGCCAGCAGGCGTTCGGCCTTGGGCGCCGGGCCTGGCGAGAGCGAGCTGGCGTCGAGTCGGTCGAAGCGGGCCTCGGCGCTGCCGGTCAGCCGCGCCAGGGCTTGATTGGCCACCGTGCGTTCGGTTCGCGCCCGGCGCACCGCCGCCTCGGCCTGGGCCAGTTGCACCTGGGCGCGGGTGGCCTCCACCGGCGAGGACTGCCCCGCGCGCACCCGCCCCTCCACCACCCGCAGGCCGCGTTCGGTCAGCGCCTGCGATTGCTGCGCCAACTCCAGCGCGGTCTGCGCCCGCAAGGCGGCATGGAAAGCCTGGATCACATCGGCGCGCAGGCTGTTGCGCTGACGCTCGAGCTCCAGGCGGGCGACCGCCTGGCCGGCCTCGGCGACCTCGATCCGCGCACCGCGCTTGCCGCCCAGCTCCAGGGCCTGGCTGAGGGTCACGGTAGTGGTACTGGTGTCACGGCGGGTGTCCTCGACCTCCCACGACAGCTCGGGGTTGGGAATCAGCCCGGCCTGACGGCGCTCGCCTTCGGCGATGCCGATCTCGCGGCCGATGGCGGCGAAGTCCGGGTTCTGGGCAAAGGCGGCGTCGAGCGCCTGGTCCAGGCTCAGGCCCTCGGCGCCGGCAGGGCCGGCCAGCAACAGGCAGAGCAAGGCGATCTTGCGGGGGATGGGCACGGCGGAAGTCCTCGTCGACAAGCGGCGGAATGCTTTGGCGAGGGACTTTAGGGAGCCTTGGTTATCTGGGGAGTGGCGTGAAGATTACAATTCTGTAATCGAGCGCTCGGGCGTTCCACGGGGGACTTGGCAGCGCCTGGCCAATCAGAAACCCTTGCCATCAGACCAATCCCGAAATACTGTATGAATATTCAGTATTCAGCGGACCACCCCATGCAACTCATCGCCAAACTCGGCATCCTTGCCGACGCCGCCAAGTACGACGCGTCCTGCGCCAGCAGCGGCGCGCCCAAGCGCAGCTCGCACGGCCGCGACGGCCTCGGCGCCACCGATGGCATGGGCATCTGCCACAGCTACACCCCCGATGGCCGCTGCGTGTCGCTGCTCAAGGTGCTGCTGACCAACTTCTGCCTGTACGACTGCCAGTACTGCGTCAACCGCCGCTCCAGCAACGTGCCCCGGGCACGCTTCAGCCCCGAGGAGGTGGTGCGCCTGACCCTGGATTTCTACCGGCGCAACTGCATCAGCGGCCTGTTCCTCAGCTCAGGCATCATCCGCTCGGCCGACTACACCATGGAGCAACTGATCCGGGTGGCGCGCCTGCTGCGCGAAGAGCATGCCTTTCGCGGTTACATCCACCTCAAGACCATCCCCGACGCCGACCCGCTGCTGATCGAGGAGGCCGGGCGCCTGGCCGATCGGCTGAGCGTGAACATCGAACTGCCCACCGACGCCAGCCTTCAGCGCCTGGCCCCGGAAAAGCGCGCCAGCACCATCCGCCAGGCCATGGGCGTGATCCACCACGGCCAGCAGGCCGTCGCCGGCGAACCACGGGCACCACGCTTCACCCCCGCCGGGCAGAGCACTCAGGTCATCGTCGGCGCCGACGCCACCGACGACAGCACCTTGCTGCGCAACGCCGAGTCGCTGTACCAGGGCTATGGACTCAAACGGGTCTATTACTCCGCCTTCAGCCCGATCCCCGACAGCCCCTCCAGCGTGCCCCTGGCCGCGCCGCCGCTGCTGCGCGAACACCGCCTGTACCAGGCCGACTTCCTCCTGCGCGGTTACGGCTACAAGGCCGGCGAACTGCTGGGCGAGACCGGCAACCTGGCCCTGGACATCGACCCCAAGCTGGCCTGGGCGCTGGCCAACCGCGAGGTCTTCCCGCTGGACGTCAACCGCGCCGAACCGGCGTTGCTGGCGCGCATCCCCGGTATCGGCCTGCGCAGCGTGCAGCGCCTGGTCGCCCTGCGCCGGGAGCGGCGCATCCGCTACGACGACCTGATCCAGTTGCGCTGCGTGCTGGAGAAGGCCCGCCCGTTCATCGTCACCAGTGACTACCGCCCGGCCCAGGCCGAGCTGCGCAGCGGCCTGCTTCGGGCCCGCCTGCGTGAACCTCAGGCGCCCGTGCAGATGGGGCTGTGGGGATGATCGCGCTGGAGTGCGGCGATGACTTCGCCACCTGGCGCGACCAGGCCCGCCAACTGCTCGGCCACGGCATCGACCCGGCCACGGTGACCTGGGGCCAGACCTGGATGGATGACTTGCTGGCCGTGCCCACGCCCCTGCCCGCAGGCCCCGGCCCGTTCCACGCCCGAGTGCCAGCGGCGCTGCTGGCCCAGCTGGAACAGGCCGGGCGCTACCGCGGCGAGCAGCGCTGGAACCTGTTGTACGAGGTGCTCTGGCGCGTCGCCCATGGCGATCGCACCGCGATGCTGGCCGGCGACCGCCTGGGCAGCGAGTTGCAACGGCGCATCCGCCAGGTCGGACGCGAGGCTCACCATCTGCATGCCTTCGTGCGCTTCGTGCCACTGCCCGAGACGCTGGCCGAGCAGCTGCAACTGGACCTGGTGGCCTACCACGAACCCGCGCATGACATCCTCGACAGCGCCAGCGCGCACTTCGCCGAACGCCTGGGCCGCCAGCGCTGGCTGATCGCCACGCCCCACGACGGCATCCGCTACGACGGCGCGCAACTGGACTACCGTCGCAAATGCCCGGAAGACTGGCGGCAATGGGCGCGCAACGCCGACGACCCCGGGGCCGAACTGTGGCTCGCCTACTACCGGCACACCTTCAACCCTGCCCGGCTCAACCCTGGCGCTCTACGCCAGCATCTGCCCGGACGCTTCTGGCGTCATCTGCCCGAGGGGCCGCTGATCCCCGAGCTGGTGGGCCAGGCACGGCACGGCAAGCAACGCGATGGCCAAGCGCTGGAAATAGGTCGACAACAAGGTAAACGGATTGGCCCAGGTAGCGCGGACCGGTAGCCACGAAAGCCGGAGAAACAATCCATTCGAATAGAAAATTGTGAAAATTTCATCATTTCCAATGCATCCACCCTGTTCTTGACCGGGCAATCCCGACATACTTATTGCTAATCGTTCTCATAAGCACTAGCAATAAGGATAAAGCTCGGCATGTCATCGCTTCCCTTGACCCACCGTTTCGCGCCAACCCGCAACCTGCTGGCCACGGCCATCTGCATGGCGACCGTCACGCCCGCGCTGGCAGCCGAACAGGCCCCTGCCGTGATCGAGCTGGGCGCCACGGCTATTGACGACAGCAGCCTGGGCAGCACCACCGAGGGATCGAAGTCGTACACCACCGGTGCCATGTCCACCGCCACCAAGTTGCCGCTGACCATGCGCGAAACGCCCCAGGCGGTAACGGTGATCACCCGCCAGCGCATGGACGACCAGGGCATGACCAGCATCAACGACGTGGCCAGGTACACCCCGGGCCTGTTCCTCAACCAGTCCAACGGCCCAGGCCGGCAGACCTACAAGGCCCGTGGCTTCGACGTCGACAACATCATGTACGACGGCATCCCCAGCGCCTACACCGGCTGGGTGGTCGGTGCGCAGCCGAACCTGGCGATGTTCGACCGGGTGGAAGTGGTACGCGGCGCCACCGGCCTGATCACCGGTTCCGGCACGCCCTCGGCGGCGATCAACCTGGTGCGCAAGCGCCCGCTGGCGGAGCAGAAAGTCACCCTCACCGGCGCCGCCGGCAGCTGGGACAACTACCGCGGCGAACTGGACGCCTCCAGCCTGCTCAACGACAGCGGCACCCTGCGCGGCCGCGTGGTGGCCTCGTACCAGGACGCCAACGGTTTCCGTGACGGCCAGCAAGAGGACCACGGGCTGTTCTACGCGATCACCGAGGCCGACCTGAGCGAAGACACCACCCTCACCCTCGGCCTCTCCCACCAGAAGGACAAGACCAACGTGTTCTGGGGCGCGATCCCCACCGCCCTCGACGGCCATCACCTGGACCTGCCACGCTCCTACAACCCGGCCACCGACTGGGAGGTCAAGGACCAGGAGATCAATACCCTGTTCGCCGAAGTGCGCCAGCGCCTGGCCAATGACTGGAAGCTGCAGGTCAACGCCACCTACAGTGAGCAGAACGCGCTGTTCCGCGGCTCCTACCAGTCGCGCTGGGACCTGGCCAAGCCGCTGAGCCGAACGGTCTACCAGTCGGCCCACGACGAGAACCAGCTGGGCCTGGACACCTTCGCCAGCGGCCCGTTCGAGGCGTTCGGTCGTACCCACGAGCTGGTGGTCGGCGCCAGCAAGCGCATCTACGACATGAGCGAGCGCAACTACAGCCCCTACGACATGGACTACCCCATCGACGGCGGCAAGCCCGACTTCCTGCACACCAGCAGCAGCCGCTACCTGATCAACCAGGAAGGCGTGTACACCACCACTCGCCTGAGCCTGGCCGACCCGCTCAAGCTGATCCTCGGTGGGCGCCTGGACTGGTACGACTACGACAAGCGCGGCAGCAACGATGGCGACTACAAGGTGACCCGCAACGTCACCCGCTATGCCGGCCTGATCTACGAGCTGGACCAACACCACTCGGTCTACGCCAGCTATACCGATATCTTCCAGCCACAGGACAGCCAGGACAGCAGCGGCACGCCGGTACGGCCGATCGAAGGCAAGAACTACGAGGTAGGCATCAAGGGTGAATACTTCGATGGCGCGCTCAATGCCAGCCTTGCCGTGTTCCGCATCGACCAGGAAAACCGCGCGGTCGAGGTGGACGACAAGAGCGTCTGCCGAGCGGGCCAGTTCACTTGCTACGAAGCCTCCGGTGAGGTGCGCAGCCAGGGTATCGACTTCGAGGTGCAAGGCGCGCTGACCGAGCAATGGCAGATCGGTGCCGGCTACACCTACGCCCGCGTGCACACCATCAAGGACGCCAAGAACCCCGCCAACGTCAACAAGCCGCTGTCCTCCGACACCCCCGAGCATCAGCTAAAACTGTTCACCACCTACCGCTTCCAGGGCCCGCTGGAAAAACTGCGCGTCGGTGGCGGCGTCACCTGGCAGAGCCGCATGTACAACGACTTCAGCGTGGCCGATGGCGGCCGCTACCGCCTTGAGCAAGGTGCCTACGCGGTGACCGACCTGATGGCCGGCTACGCGGTCAACCAGCACCTGGACCTGCAGCTCAATGCCAACAACGTGTTCGACAGGAAGTACTACTCGTCGATTTCCAGCTCGGTGAACTATGGGGGCGACACCTTTGGCGATCCACGCAACCTGATGCTGACCGCCAAGTACAGCTTCTGACCTGCTCAGGCGCAGGGATGCGCTTGATACCAAGATTGCAGGATTCGCTATACGCCCCTTCTTTCTTCAGGCATGCACCCAACGTCGATGCAGCGCCCGCGCCAAGGCATCGAGCATGAACCCCAGTGCGCCGATCAGCAGCACCATCGCCATCAGCTCCGAATAGGCCAGCCGGTCGCGGGTGTCGAGGATGAAATAGCCAAGCCCGGCACTCACCCCGAGCATTTCGCACGGCACCAGCACTATCCACAGGATGCCGATGGCCAGGCGCACGCCGGTCAGCACATGGCCGATCACCCCGGGGATGATCACCTTGCACAACGTCTCCCAGCGCGTGGCGCTGAGGCTGCGGCTCAATTGCAGCCAGCGCGGGTCGAGCTGGCGTACCCCGGCGGCGGTGTTGAGCAAGATCGGCCACAGCGCGGCGAAGGCCAGCAGGAAGTAGATCGGCTGGTCGCCCACGCCCATCAGCATCACCACCACCGGCATCCACGACAGCGGCGAGATCATGCGCAGGAACTGGAATGCCGGCGTGGTCGCCGCCTCCAGGTGGCGATAGCTGCCCACCAGCAGGCCCAACGGCACACCAATCAGCAGCGCCAGCAGCAGGCCGATGAGGATACGCTCGAGGCTCACCCAGATATGCCCGTAGACCTCACCCTGCCCCAGCAGCTCGATCAGGCTTTGCAACGTGGCCTGGGGCGCGAAGCGCGCCGACAGGCCATCGGCGGCACCGAACAGGCGCACCCCCGCCCACCACAGCAACAGCAGCGCCGCCAGGCCCGCCAGGCCCAGGGCGCCATGCACGAAATGCCTGCGCATCAGACCGCGAACTCCTCGCTACGCTGGAAGTTCTCGGCAATGCCGAACGCCGCCGGGCCACCCACCGCGGCGATGGCGTTGCGCACGAAGCGATCGTCCACCAGGTCGCGGGCAGTCTGGGCCGGATCGAGGGCGGCAAGGAAATCGCTCTCGCCGACGATCAGGGTGTTCTTCAGGCGCTTGACCAACTCCTCAGTGTAGCTGGGGAACGGATAAGGCTGGAAGTCGATGCGTTTCTCGTCCCACTGCTGGTGCTGGATCGCGCCACTGGCGATGTAGCCGGCACGGTCATCGGCCGATGGCGCCAGCACCTTGGTCAGCACCGCCGGTTCGTGCGGGGTGTACTTGTTGGGGCCGGCCTTGGACAGCAACGCCGCGGCCTCGGCACGGTGCTCGCGGGTCCAGTGCTGGGCCTTGACGATGGCGTTGACCACCTTCTGCGACCACTCCGGGCGATTGTTCAGGTCGTGCTCGTGCATGAACACCACGCAGCAGGCGTGGTTGCGCCAGACATCGCCGGTGAAGCGCTGCACGCGGCCGACCTTGAGGTTCTCGGCCAGGGCGTTGAACGGTTCGGCGACGATATAGCCGGCGATGCGCTTGCTGGCCAGGGCCGGCGGCATGTCCGAAGGCGGCAGCACCAGCAGGTTGACTTCGTTGTCCGCCAGCTGCGCGGTGGCGGGCTTGGACACAGGCTTCAGGCCGTTGTCGGTGAGCATCTGCTGCAGCACCACGTTGTGGATCGAGTACCAGAACGGAATGGCCACGGTCTTGCCGCCGAGCTGCTTCATATCGGTGATGTCCGGGGCCACGGTCAGGCCCGAGCCGCCGACGTGGTTCCAGGCCACGACCTTGGCTGGCACCTTGCTGCCGTAGCGCGCCCACACGGTCATCGGCGACAGCAGGTGGATGACGTTGACCTGCCCGGAGATGAATGCCTCGATCACCTGTGCCCAGCTGCGCAGCAACACCGGGCGCTCGGCCTTGATGCCCTCGGCCTCGAACAGGCCGTTGTTGTGCGCCACCAGCAGTGGCGTGGCATCGGTGATCGGCAGGTAGCCGATGCGCACCGGCGCGTCCGGCTCGGCGGCGGCGCGGGCCTGCAGGCTCGACAGCAACGGCACGGCGCCGGCGGCGGTGAGCATGGCGCTCAACTTGAGAAAATCGCGACGGGACGTGGTGGAACAGCAGTCATCCATGCACATGGACAGCCTCCGAGGGCAAGGGGGATGGGGTGGGTTCGGCTGTGCGGCTTGCCCGCCGAAGGGTTTTGAGGATTTCGATACGCAGTGCGCCCAGCTCCTCGACCCGCTGCGCCCGCGGCTGCGGCAGGTCGATGTGCCACTGACCGAGGGTGCGCGCCGGGTGGTTGCCCAGTAGCAGCACGCGGTCGGACAACAGCAGGGCTTCGTCGATGTCGTGGGTGATCAGCACGGCGGCGGTGTTGTGGGTGGCGATCAGTTGCAGCAGCAGTTGCTGCATGTCGGCGCGGGTCACCTCGTCCAGCGCGCCGAACGGCTCGTCCAGCAACAGCACCTCGGGTTGGCGCGCCAGGCAGCGGGCCAGCGCGGTGCGCTGGGCCATGCCGCCGGACAGTTGCGCCGGGTACTGCCCACGGGCATGGGCCAGGCCCACCGCGTCGATGGCGTGGTCGATCCGTGCACGCCGCTCGGCCGCCGCCAGCTTGGGCTGGCGGGCGAAGTCGAGGCCGAAGGCGACGTTCTTTTCCAGGCTCAGCCAGGGCAGCAGGCTTGGGTCCTGGAACGCCACCGCAAGGCGCGGGTGCGGGCCCTGCAGTGGCTCGCCGCGCAGGTGCACGCTACCGCCACGGGGCTGCTGCAGCCCGGCCAGTACGCGCAACAGGCTGGACTTGCCGACCCCGCTTGGGCCAAGGATGGTCACCACCTCGCCGGGCGCCAGCGCCAGGTCGAACTGCTCCAGCACCGCCTGCCAGCCACCGTCGCGCGGGTAGCCCAGGCTGATGTCGCTGGCTTCGAGCAGCACCTCGGTCATGCGCTGGCCGCCTGGCGTTGCAGTTCGGCGCGCAGTTGCACCAGGCTCGGGGTGACGATCGGCACGAACGCCGACTCGCGCCAACGCCGGGCGAAGCCTTCGCCATAGGCCGTCAGGTAGGCCTTGCCACCGCTGGCCTGAAGCTCCAGCTGCACGGCATCGGCGGCGCATTCGGCGAGGGTGATGCGCAGCTTGAACAAGGCGGCCGGTTGGCCCTGGAAGCGCCCGTCGAGCAGCCCCTGCTTGAGCTCGCCGACAGTATTCTCCAGGCGTTCCTTGAGCACCTGGCGGGCCTCTTCGAGGAACGAGCCACGGCCTTGCAGGTGTTCCTGCACTTCATCCAGCGCGCGCCGGGCCAGGCCCATGGCCATGCCGCACTGCAGCGCCAGGAACGCCGGGCGTACCTTGGGCAGGAACTCGCGGGCGTTGTCATGCAGCAGCCAGTCGCGGGCCAGTGGCACCTGGTGGAACGCCAGCGCCGCGGTGTTGCTCGACTGCAGGCCCATCAGTTGCAGATCGTCGGAACGCTCCAGGCCCGGCGCGTTGGAGGGTATGGCGACCACGAACGGCGCGCCGCCGGCGTCATCCTCAATAGCCGCCGCCACCACGAAACCGCGCTTGCGCAGGTTGGTCACCCAATGCAGCCGGCCTTCGAGGTTCCAGCCATCGGCCGCGAGGCGGCCACGCACCTGCAAGGCCTCGATGCCAGAGAGGAACTTCATGGCATTGGACAGGCCGGTGGCCCCGGCAAGTTCGCCCTTGAGCAGGTCGGGCATCAGCCGTTTGCACAGCTCTCGGTTGGGGCTTTGCAGCAGGTATTCGATGAAGGCGCGCTGGCCCCAGCAGACGAAGGCCGCGGCCAGCGACCGGCTGGCGATGGCGGCGATAGCCTCGACCGCCTCGCTGACGTCGCCACCCGTGCCACCCAGGGCCGGGTCGACGCCGATGCGCAGCAACTGCGACTCGGCGATCTGCGCCAGCACCAGGTGCGGATCGCACTGGCCCTGGTCAATGGCCTCGGCATTGGCATCCAGCCATTGTCGAAATGCATGGTCAAGCATGTCCCTAACTCCTTTTGAAACGCCGGGCGCGCCGGCATCAGGCCTCGGTCAAGCCGAAGGCTGCCAGCGGTATTTGCCGAGCTCGTCGTTGAGCGGCGTCTGGGCGAACACATTAGCAAAGTTGCACAGGGTTGCGAGGCTGATACCGAGAATCACTTCCAGCGCGTTGCCTTCGCTGAAACCGGCTTCACGGAAGGCCTGGTAGGTGGCGTCGCTGACGTTGCCACGGGTGGCGATCACTTCACGGGCGAACGCGGCCAGGGTCTCGTAGCGGGCGTCGGGCAGTTCGCCGCGGGCACGCAGGGCATCGACCACTTCCTGAGGCAGCTTGGCCTTGTTCAGGGCCACCGCGGTGTGGCCGGCGACACAAAAGTCGCAACCGTGCTGGGTGGCGGCGATCAGCTGCACCACTTCGCGCTCGGCCAGGGTCAGCTCGGACTTGCCGTTGAGCGCTGAAACGGTGACGTAGGTTTCCAGCGCCGCCGGGGCGTTGGCCAGGATGCCCAGCAGGTTGGGGATGAAGCCGGAGTTCTTCTGAGCGTTCTCGAGGAACGGGCGGGCGGCTTCCGGAGCGGTCTGCAGGCTGTGTAGAGTAATGCGAGCGGACATGGAGTGGTCTCCTTTGATGTAGGTCGCTACAGTCTGTTGGTTATAAGAAGTAGCATCCATATTCATCAGTCGCCTTTCCTTGCTCCAGAGTCCTTGCATTAGATGATTTCTTCCAGCCCCCTCGTCGATTGGTTATTAGAGAGCCTGGAGCTCGATGCCAGCCTGTTCCATGTGGGCCGCTACTGCGGCGGCTGGCACGCCAGCACCCAAGGCCTGGGCCGGGCCAGCTTCCACCTGGTGGTGCAGGGCCATTGCTGGCTGCACATCGACGGCCAGGCGCAGCCGCTGCGCCTGGAAAGCGGCGACGCGGTGTTCCTCTTGCGTGACCTGGCCTATCGGTTGTCCGGCGACGAGGATGCCGCCAACGCCTGTGCCCAGCCGCGCCGGAGCATGCGGGCGCTGGACCTGGAAGCCGGGGACGGCGTAGGGCTGGTATGCGGTTTCTTCCACTTCCAGTCGGGGTTGTCGTCATTGATCGTCGACGGGCTGGCGGACTGGATCCTGCTGCGCGCCAGCGATCCGGCCGGCAGCGCGGCGCGGGCGCTGTTCGGGCTGATCCTCGAGGAGTGCCGCCGCCCGCAACCCTCGCAGGCGCTGCTGGAGCGCCTGACCCACCTGCTGTTTCTCTACGTGCTGCGCCAGCAGGTGCATGACGGCCAGGCACTGGGAGGGCTGGTCGCCCTCGCCCGCCAGCCGGCCTTCGCCGGGTTGCTGGAGCGCTTGATCGAGGCGCCAGGCCAGGCCTGGACGCTGGAGGCCATGGCGGCCTGCGCGGGGCTGTCGCGCTCGGCGTTCTTCAAGCGCTTCAACGAACTGGCTGGGCAATCCCCCGGGCAAGTGCTGCTGGCGCTGCGCATGCGCCATGCCTGCCAGTTGCTCAAGGCTGGCAATACCGTCGAGCAGGTAGGCGCGCAGGCGGGGTATCAGTCGGTGGCGGCATTCACCCGGGCGTTCGCCAAGGCCATCGGGGTGCAGCCGGGGGCATACCGCAAACAGCACGAAGGACGCGCGGGTTAAGAGCCGTTCAACGCCGCCGCTGCATCCAGGCTGCCCCCAGCCCGCTGAGGCAGATCACCGCGATGCCCACCAGGCTCGTACCGTCCGGCACCTGCCCGAACACCACCAGGCCCAGCAACCCGGCGAACACGATCTGGCAATAGCTGAACGGCGCCAGCAACGCCGGCGCAGCGTGGCGGAACGCCTGGGTCAGCAGCAGGTGGGCGGTCATCCCGCAACCGCCCAGCGCCAGCATCAGCGGTATATGCGGCCACTGCGGCGTCTGCCAGAAGAACGGCACCAGCGCTGTCATGATCAGGGTATTACATAAGCCCGCGTAGAAGTTGCTCGTGGTCGGGCTGTCATGGGCCGCCAGCTTGCGCGTCAGCAACTGGTAGAAGCAAAAGCCCAGGGCCGAACCGAAGGGGAACAGGATTGCCGGGGTGAACATCGCCCCGCCCGGGTGCACCACTACCAGCACGCCGACGAAGCCCATGACCACCGCCAGCCACTGCCCCGCGCTCACCCGCTCCCCGAGCAGCGGCACCGACAATGCGGTGACCAGCACCGGAGCGAGGAAGTTGACCGAGGTCGCCTCCGCCAGCGGCAGGTATTGCAGCCCGGCGGTAAACAGCAGGCTGGTGCTGAGCAGGCTCAGCGCACGCAAGGTCTGCAACAACGGTCGGCGGGTGCGCAGTACCGCCAGGCCGGCCTTGGGCAGGAAGATCCCGGCCATCAGCAAGGTGTGCACCAGGTAACGGACCCACACCACCATGATGATCGGATAGATCCCGCCGAGGAATTTCGACAAAGCGTCGTGGCTGGCGAACAGGAAGGTGGCCACGACCACCAGGGCGATACCGCGCAGTGGCTGGTTGACTCCGGACAACGGTGTACTGGAACTCATGGGGCTCTCGGGCGATTGCCCCGGCATGACGCCCAGGCATGGGCGGATTCTAGAAGAGAAGCCACAGGGTGGACAAAGCATTGTGGTCCAATCAGTACATTCCGTTCGCTGATCGGCCACTTTCGCACATGTCCGTCAACGCCAGCGATCTTCGCTGGCAGCGTGGGCACAAAGCATGCTGGCGCTCGACCCGCAGTCCTTCAGTGCAATCGCGGGGTCACCAGGAAATTGCGCAGCGACGGCTCGTCATCCAGGGCAATCTCCTGCACTGGCCGTGGCAGGTCGGCCAGTACCGCCTGACAGAACGCCAGGGCCGGGGCATCCTCGCCGTAGCACCGCACCAACCAGTCGCCTTGACCCTCGCACAGCGTGCGCCGCGCTACCGCCAGGCCCACGCCCTGGCGGCGATATTTCTTGAGCACGAACAGGTCGGCCAGCTCCCAGGCGTCGATGCCGGGCAGTACACTGCGCTCGATGAGCAGGAAGCCGGCGATGAAACCGTCCACCAGTATCAGGCTGGCGCTCCAGCCCGGGGTTTGCCAGTAGCGGGTGAAGTGTGGCTCATGGAGGTAGAAGCGCCCATCCGCCTCGACATCTTCCTGCTCCCAGCCAGAAGACTCGTAGGCGTAGAACTGGTAGAGGTTGCGCACCAGGTCGGCATGCTCGGGGCCGGTCTGGAGCAGTTCGACGGGGAGGGTCATGGTACAGGCTCGATGAATGCGGGAGCGCGAGTCTACCTGGGCGCTCAGGTGTTTGCAGCGGGGCGGCGTCGCATCCATCCTCGCGGCGCGTCGCCACGACGATGGATACGGGTTTTGTCACCCCTGCGGCAAGGCCGCCACCGCGTCCACTTCCACCAGCATGCCGTCCAGCGCCAGGCGCGGGACCGGGATCAAGGTGCAGGTCGGGGTCATCCTGCCGCCCCAGGCACGCTCGGCCTCAGCCACCCACTGGCGCAGCCGCGCCTCGGAATGGTCGACCACCAGCAGGGTGAGCTTGCACACGTGCTCAAGCGTTGCCCCACGGGAAGCCAGGGCGATCTTCAGGTTCACCAGGGCCTGGCGCGCCTGCTCATCGAAACGTGCCGACAACTTGCCCTGCAGGTCCTCGCCGCCCTGGCCGGCGATATACAGCAGGCGGCTGCCGGCGCGTACCTCGGCGACGTGGGAATAGGCATTGCCGCTGGGGTCGTAGAGGCCTTCGGGGTTGCTCAGGGCAAAGGCGGCTGGCTGGGTCATGTTAGCGCTCCATCGATGGAAAGAGCGGCCGAGTATCAAACCTCAGGTTAAGTCGAGGTCAAGCCCCGCCTGCCACACCTTGATCGGCGCCTATTTTTCCTGCAACACCGCCCTGCCCTTCACCGCGCGCGGCCCACGCCAGGCCCAGAACAATAAGCCCGGAAACGGTGCATAAACGACGAACACCACCCACAGCATCTTGCGCTCGGCGCGCCGATCACTGCCGATGATGTGCCAGATGGCCCAGATTTCCAGGAGGATGACGACGAGCGCGACAACGAACCAGATTGTTCCGATTTCCATGAGTCTTCTCCTATAGGCTGTACTGGCTTGGGTTGCCACGCGCGCCGAGGGTTCACTCGGATCTTGTCCGGCCCGCGACCCACTGGCACAGTGACCGACCGCCCTGCACCGCACCATGGGAGCCCTCATGCCATTCGATCCGATGCTGCTTGCCCAGGCCCGCCACGTGGTTGTGTTCACCGGTGCCGGGGTGTCCGCGGAAAGTGGCATAGCCACGTTTCGCGACAAGCTGACCGGCCTGTGGGCGCGCTTCGATCCGGCGCAGCTGGCCAGCGCCGAGGGCTTTCGCGCCGACCCGGCGCTGGTCTGGGGCTGGTACCAGATGCGCCGCGCCGGGATCGCCAAGGCCGAGCCCAACGCAGGCCACCTGGCCATCGCCGCGCTGGCCGCGCAAGTGCCGCAGCTGACCCTGATAACGCAGAACGTCGACGACCTGCACGAACGCGCCGGCAGCCGCGCCGTGCTGCACCTGCATGGGCGGCTGGATGCCTTTCGCTGCCTGGACTGCGCGCGCCCGGCGGATGAGCCCGTGGCACTGCCCGAGGAGGCCGCTCACGGCTGCCGTATGGAACCACCACGCTGCGCTTGCTGCGCCGGGCCTCTGCGCCCCGGTGTGGTGTGGTTTGGCGAGATGTTGCCCGAGGCTGTACTGGAGCAGGCATTCGCCGCCGCGCAGCAGTGCGATGTACTGCTGTCGGTAGGCACCTCAGGCCTGGTACAGCCGGCGGCCTCGATACCTCGCATGGCACTGGCGGCGGGGGCAACGGTGGTGCATGTCAATCCGCAGCCCGTGCCCTGCGAGCACCCGCGGGCGTTCATGTTGCCCGGCAAGGCGGGTGAGGTGCTGCCGCAACTGCTGCGCCAGGCCTTCGCCTGAGCTACCGGGCAGGCCGGTTCAGCGGCCAGCCTGGTCCAACGCAGCCTTCAAGGCATCGGCATCGGCGTAGCTGTTGCGCGCTGCCACCACGCCGTTATCCAGCGCCAGCCACAGCACCTTGCCTTCGTCCCCGGCATAGCGGCTGGCGACCCGGCCTTCGCGGTCGAGCAGCACGCGGTAGCTGTAGTCGCGCATGGCCGGGATGGCGAACAGCTTGCTGATCAGCGCCGGCATGCGCTGGATATCCGCGACGAACACCGCATGCCGCGCCTCCAGGTAGCCTTTGGGCTGTTCGGCCAGGGCCGCCTTGACCAGCTTGGCACCGTCCATGTCGCGGGCGACCAGCAGGACCCGGGTATCGGCCCCCAGGCTGTAGGGCTGGTCGTACTGATCGAGCAATGTCCAGGGCGCGAGGGTGTCGCCGGGTTGCGCGGCGTGGGCCACGAGCGCCAGCAGGCTGAGCAGAAGTACGGCGGCGTATTTCATGAGGGTCAGGTCCGAATCGTGAGGGCCGTCAGCATAGCCCAACCCGCCGTCCTTGACAGGCTCAACGCAACTGCCCGGCTATCAGCCCCACGGCAATCAGGATCATCACCCCGCCGGACAACCGTCCCACGGCCTGCGCCGCGGCAGGCCGGGTGCGCAACACGGCCTTGGCACCATAACCGACCATCAGGTAGATCACCAGCGAACTGCTCAGGTGCACCAACCCCAGCAGCAGGATCTGCAAGGGCAGCGGCCAGCTCGACTGCGGGTCGGTGAACTGCGGCAGCAACGCCAGGAACAGCAGGAACACCTTGGGGTTGAGGCCGCTGACGCACAGGCCCTTGAATGCCCAGCGCGACCCCGAGTCCTGCCCACCTCCGGCGCCGGCCTCGGGCACGGCCGGGCTCAGCAGCAGGTTGCCACCCAGCCACAACAGGTACACGCAACCTGCAAGGGTCAGCAAGCTCAGCGCCAGCGGGTGCCCGGCAATCAGGCTGCCGACTCCGGCGGCCACCACCAGGGTGACGAGCAGATGGCCGGACAGCATGCCCGCCACCGCCGGCACTACCCAGCGCCCGCGCATGCCGGCCGAGATGGCGTAGGCCCAGTCGGCGCCGGGGGTGATCACGAACAGCAGGGAAACGGCCCAGAACGCCGTCAGTACACTCATGGCCATTTCGAGCCTTCCTTACACTGGTTTCGGTGAAAGAAAGACTACGGATATCGCCCAGGGATTTTCTTTCGTATATTCCCCGGACCAAGCCAAGCAATAGAAGAATCTTCCCCATGGATCGAACAGATCGAAATATCCTTGCCGAGCTACAAAAAGACGGGCGCCTGTCCGTGACCGAACTGGCCGACCGCGTCGGCTTGAGCCTGTCGCCCTGCCACCGGCGCCTCAAGGCGCTGGAGGACTCAGGCGCCATCCTCGGTTATCACGCCCGCCTGGCCCCGGCGGCCCTGGGTTTGAACTTCGCCGCGCTGGTGTTCGTGACCCTGCGCGAGGTGACCCGCCAGCCGGTGGCGGACTTCGAGGCGGCGCTGGGGGAGATCCCGCAGATCGTCGAGGCCCAGCGCCTGTTCGGCGACCCCGACTACCTGCTGCACGTGGTGGCCAGGGACCTGCCGGCCTTCCAGAAGCTGTATGACGAACAGCTGACCAGCATTCCCAATGTGAAGCGCCTGAGTTCGACGCTGGTGATGAAGGAGGTGATTCAGGACCGGCTGCTGCCAATGTGACATCGGGCCACTGACCGGGCGCGGCCTACAGGCAGGTCGCGGCTGCCGCCCGTCGGCGCAGGGCCATGCCGTCGTTCTTCTGCGCGTAGTAGTCCACCCGCGTCCCACCGGCCTGGGCGTAAACGTCGACGAACGACTCGGCTTCGCGGGTATAAACCGTGAAGCCACCTTGCTTGCGAGCCTCCAGGTAGCCGCTGGCGTCGACCCCGAAGGTGTTCTCTTCCTGCCAGCTGAACTGGATGCACTGTGCCACCAGATCCGGCGTCTTGTGTGAATCCAGCTGCGCGGTGGGTGCGCCGCCGCGCGCCGCTTCCATGGTCGACGATGCACAGCCCGCCAGCAGCAGCGCCACGGTGATCGGCAGAATTGCTCGCATGTTCCATCCTCGGGACAAAAAAGAAGGTGACTCTAGCACTGCCGGGGCACA